>CAVKOQ010000006.1:0-40658 GCA_963657995.1 bacterium | reverse complement strand
GGGATTGATTTTTGTTCTTGAATTATCGCTTGCTGAACTGCGGAGCGCGACGAGCGGCTTTGAGGCCGTACTTCTTTCTCTCTTTCATTCTTGGGTCACGTGTTAAGAATCCTGATTTCTTCAGTACCGGACGGTAATCTGCGTCTGCCTGAAGAAGTGCTCTGGAGATACCGTGTCTTACAGCACCAGCCTGACCTGTGAAACCGCCACCGTGTACGTTTACCAGTACATCGAACTTATCAACAGTCTCTGTTGCTACGAGCGGCTGACGAACAACTACTTTCAGTGTCTCAAGACCAAAGTATTCGTCGATATCTCTTTTATTGATTGTAATCTTGCCGGTTCCCGGTACAAGGTATACTCTAGCGATAGATTTTTTTCTTCTGCCTGTTCCATAAAATTTGTTAGCCATTATTATTTCCTCCTTCCAGTACCTTTAATTAAAACTTGATTTCTAAAACTTCCGGCTTCTGAGCTGCCTGCTCGTGCTCCGGACCTGCGTATACATGAAGTTTTGTAATCATGCTTCTTCCTAAAGGTCCCTTTGGAAGCATACCCTTAACTGCTAACTCGATAACCTTCTCCGGCTTCTTAGCCATCATCTCGCGAAGGGTTGTCTCTCTCATACCGCCTACATAATCAGAGTGGTTGTAGTAGATCTTCTGATCCATCTTCTTACCAGTTACTTTGATCTTCTCAGCGTTTACTACGATTACATAATCGCCACAGTCAATGTGTGGTGTGAAAATCGGTTTATTCTTACCTCTTAACACCTTTGCTACCTCAGATGCAAGACGACCTAATGTATATCCTGTAGCGTCAACTACGTACC
The DNA here is from genome assembly GCA_963657995.1 of bacterium. GTDB lineage: Bacteria > Bacillota > Clostridia > Lachnospirales > Lachnospiraceae > Otoolea. The sequence continues at coordinate 39,826 of CAVKOQ010000006.1, read as the reverse complement.
ATTTTCTTTCGATTGTTGCTGGACTAGCCATAAAACTCTTCATTGGTTGACCTCCTGTTTTACTTCAAATAATTGAGATTAACTATATCTTGAAATGCCTGCTCCGGGGCTTTGGTGCCGACATATCCTGACTCACGTCATACTGATACAGTATATTACAGTGGCTTATGTGTGTCAAGCAGTTTTTCCTTGAAAATACAAGTTTTTTTCAAAAAAGGTAGCCTCTCAGAGGCTACCTTTTTACTCAAACCAATCTATTTTTTCTTCTTTTCTTCAAGATAATCATTCAGCTCTGTATTTAGCACATTGGTTATAAACATGTGTCCCGGGGCGTGCGTGATTACCAGCGGAAGTTTCGCATTTTCGATCGCTGCCTGTGGTGTGACTCCACAAGCCCAGAATACCGGAATTTCACCTTCATGAATCTCTACCGGATCACCGTAATCAGGCTTTGTGATGTCCTTGATTCCGATTGCCTCAGGATCACCTATCTGAACCGGACCACCGTGTACATTCGGATAGCGGTCCGTAATTTCTTTTGCTATTTGAGCATTTTCAGGAGTCATAGGACGCATGCTGACAACCATAGGTCCCTTGAATACGCCTGCACTCTCGCACTGAATATTAGTCTTATACATGGAAACATTGCATCCCTGTGCGATATGACGCACCTCGATTCCGGCCTTCATAAGTGCCTCTTCAAAGGAAAAGCTGCATCCGATCAAGAATGCCACAGAATCTTCTTTCCAGTATGAAGAAACATCCGTCACTTCATCCGTCTTCACACCGTCACGGTAAATGAAATATTTAGGAATATCTGTTACTATACTTGCACCTTCACCCATATCGTGAATATCAGGTGTGCCTTCCACAACCTCCAGAATCGGGCATGGCTTTGGATTTTTTCTGGCAAATTCTTTAAAATCATCGGCATAAACTTTCGGCAAAATAACCAGATTAGCCTGTGCATATCCGGCACACATTCCCGCTGTTGGACGTGCGATCTCGCCGGTACGAATCAATTTCCATATATCCTGTGGTGTCATTTTACTATAATCCGCCATATATTATCCTCCGTTCTGTTAACATGTTTTTCTATTTACAACATTGTTTCTGGTGTCAAAACACCATAACCTTCGGTTACACGTATTGTTTCGTGCTTCTCTCTAGTTCTCTTTAATTTTAACAAGATATTCTCTTCCGCTAAACACAACTTTGAATTGTCCGTCTGCACTCAGATAATTTCCGGATTTAGCTCCGGCCACAGCCTGAATCGTCGCATTTCGTTTAGCATGTGTGTTTTCAGACACTTTCACCGCTTCTTTTTCCAGTTCTTCCCTAAGTGCTTTTAGCTTATTCTTCTGCTCTACATATAATTTTTGAGCCTCTTCAATGGTTACTTTCTTAAAATTAACCTTATATCCAGGTCTTGACTGTGCTACAAGTGGAAGATCCACAGAAATAACACCTGCAATCTTCGTATAGCCGCCTGTAGTCTGATGATCCGCCATCATAATAATCGGTTGACCGTGAGACGGCACCTGAATCGCACCAAATGCTATACCATCAGTAATAATATCACCGCCATTTTTATGCTCGATGATCTCACCTTCAAGACGGCATCCCATACGGTCGGACTCATTTGTAAAAGTATAAGTATTATTTAAAAATGTGTCTATACCCTTTTCGGTAAAACAATCATCCTGCGGTCCCATGACAACACGAATATCTTTTTCAGTCTGTGAAAAATCTTCAGGAGCCACTTTTCTCTTATCCATATTCGGAAGTGTCGTCTTAGGAGCACTAAATTCTATCTCATCTCCGCCGCCGATTTTTCTTCCCTGATATCCGCCTACTTTTGATTTAAGGTTTGTGGATTTGCTTCCCATCTGCACAGGTATATCAAATCCGCCGGCCACCGCGATATAAGCACGGCTTCCGCTTGTCATACCCGCAAAATTCATTGAATCTCCTTTGTGTACCAATACAGCCTGATACATAGGAAAATCTTTTCCATTTATCTTCGGCACCAGATTAGCACCGGTTATTGCGATAATATTATCTTCCGTAAATGTTATCATCGGTCCCATAAGAGTAACTTCAAGAACCGCCTCATTTTCATCATTTCCTACTAAAATATTGGCGATCGCCGTCGATCTCTGATCCATAACTCCGGATACCGACATACCAGACTCCTGATAACCGGTTCTTCCCATATCCTGTACGGTTGTGAGGAATCCGCTGCTTGTAAACTGAATGCCCATCTCTATGCCTCCTTATCGTACACAACGTATTTATATGTTCCGTCTTCAACTTCCTTCTCAATCCGTCTGTACTCTTCTTCGGTAACCGAACAGAATTTGATGTACTGTCCTGCTTCTAAAAGCACCGGTTTTTCACGATCTGCATCGTAAAGTTTCAAAGGCGTACGACCAATGAGCTGCCAACCACCAGGCGATGCTACCGGATAGATACCTGTCTGTTCGCCTGCAATACCGACAGAACCGCCCTCAATCTTTACTCTCGGATTCTTAAGACGCGGAGTTGCTATCTCCTTGCTCATACCGCCAAGATACGGAAATCCCGCAATAAATCCGAGCATATAGATAAGATACTCTTCTGATGTATGAATCTTTATAACTTCATCGACTGTTTTGTGGTTGTGTTCTGCTACATTTTCAATATCAGGCCCCATCTCGCCACCATATAATACCGGAATTTCGATAACTGTAGGCGGTGGAATCTGAATTCCTGATAACGAACCCATAAGTTTATCAAATTTCTCCGTAATTTCTTTAAATCCGATAACTTCCGGCTGGTAATGAACCAACAATGAACGATACGTAGGAACCGTCTCCACAATTCCCGGTATATCACTCTTTTCAACCGCGATCTTAAATGCACGGATTTTTTTATTAATCTCAGGTTTTATTTCATTGCCAAATTCAACGCATACTGCACTGTCACCTGATACCAGGTATCTTACATCGCTCATATATGCCTCCTGTCAATCTCTATGTTCTATCTTATATATTGCCAAACGGTCATGCCGTACTATGACGGCACAACCGTTTTTAATTAATCATCAGCCAAAAATGGTAAGTATCTTCGGCAGTGCCTTGATTCCTGAATAACCTGTCAGAAGAACTACACAGATTCCAAGCACGATAAGTGCGGTCGGATGTTTATAATTTTCACCGACAATATCTTTTCTTCGGCTTGCCAAAAGAATAATAAATAATGTAATCGGAAGAATCAGTCCATTTACCGAACCTGCCAGAACCAGAAGAGTTGCCGGCTGTCCAAGGAATGTCATGATTACTGTAGATACAGCGATGAATCCGATAACAAACCATTTTTCATTTTCCATGATAAATGGATGTAAAGTTTTTAAGAATGATACAGATGTATATGCTGCACCGATAATTGATGTAACAGCTGCAAACAGAATAACCAGACCGAAAATCTTATATCCGATTATACCGGCACCTGCCTTGAAAGCTGCTGCCGGCGGGCTTGCTACCCACGCTTCACTTCCAACAACTTCCGGAGTAGCTGTAACAACACCAAGTACTGCTAAAAACAGCAATATTCTCATACATCCGGATACGCTTACTCCCATAAGAACTGAACGGCGAACATGCGGAAGATCCTTTGTTCCTGAAAATCCAGCATCAAGAAGACGATGTGCACCGGAGAATGTGATATAACCACCGCAGCTTCCTCCAAGAAGTGTGATAATCGGGAATACTAGGTTCGGGAATTCATTCAAATGCCCCACACTGCTGATTGCCTCAACAACCGGAGGTTTAGAACGGAATGCTACGTAAAGTACCGTGATAATCATGATACTTCCAAGATATTTTGTCAGTTTATCCATGAAGTTTTTAGCATCCTTGGATAAGAAGATCAGGATACCGATTATACCGGCAACTACTGTTCCTACCTTAAGCGGAAAACCAAATACGATATTAAAACCGGTTGCCGCACCACCTACGTTACCGATATTAAATACCAGACCACCGAGCGATACAAGGAAGGCGATAAAATATCCAAGTCCCGGCACAACCTTATTTGCTATATCCTGTCCACGCATACCGGATACACCGATAATAGACCAGATATTTAACTGTGTTGTTACATCCAAAAGAATGGTACAAACGATTGCCAGTGCAAATATTGAACCATACTGACCTGTAAAGGTTGCAGTCTGAGTCAGGAAACCAGGTCCAATCGCTGACGTAGCCATCAGAAACGCAGCACCAATCAGGGCTGTCGTATTCGCATTACTTTTTTTCTTTTCTCCCATATCCCATTTCTCCTTAATTTTTAGCGAAACAGATTTTTAATCTCTACGCCCTCTGCCTCAAGTGTCTCACGAATATTCTTCACAAATTCCAATGCTTTCGGGTTATCTCCATGTACGCAGATGGAATCAGCTTTGATAGAAATATCATTTCCGTTGATACTCTCAACCTTGCCCTCTTTTACCATTCTGACTACACGCTTGATTGCAAGATCCTTGTCTTTAATAACTGCACCCGGAAGTTTTCTGGAAACCAGTGTTCCGTCATCGTTATAAGCACGGTCTGCAAATACCTCGCTAGCTGCCTGCAAACCAACTTCCTCGGCTGCCTTGATCATCTGTGATCCGGCAAGTCCCATGAAGATGATGTCTTTATCTACCTCATATACTGCCTCACACATTGCTCTTGCCAGTTTTTCATCAACCGCAGCCATGTTGTAAAATGCGCCATGCGGTTTTACATGCTGAATTTTCACACCCTGACTCTTAGTAAATGCACTCAATGCACCAAGCTGATACTTAAGATAAGCCTTGGCTTCCTCAGGAGTCACCACCATATTTCTTCGGCCAAATCCCATCAGATCAGGAAAACCCGGATGTGCTCCTACTGCCGTTCCATATTTCTTGGCAAGTGCTATGGTCTTGTCCATCACCATCGGGTCTCCGGCATGCCATCCACAGGCTACGTTTGCCGAAGATACGTACTGGAGAATCTCTTCATCCATACCAATAGTATAATTTCCAAAACTCTCTCCCAAATCACTGTTCAAATCGACATAAAACATAATTCGTTCCTCCATTTCCCATATCTGTCCCAACCTGCGTTGCATCTCTTTTTTGTATATATTGATATTTTATCTGTCTTTTTTGTATTTTTCAATTATTATTTTTATATTTTTCAAAATAATTTAATTTATACAGAAAAATCGTGCAAAATCGCACGATTTAAGTGTGCGTTTTTGCACGATGTGAATTTTTGCACGATATTAACGATTTTAGAAATTATTCCTCGTCTTCACGCTCCATTCTTCTCTTCATGGAAAAACGTGTTATGCCAAGCAGTGCTGCTGCCTTCGTCAGATTATTTCCAGAAATCTTCAGTGCCTCCGACATATATCTTTTTTCCAGCAGTGCAACCTCATGTTCAAGATCTATCGGTCCCTTTTTAAGATCCTTAAGATATATGCAGTCGCCACTCTCAGGCTTTGAATCAAGGCTTACCGGTGACAGCTCCACGTGTTTTTCCAGTATGTTTCCATTGCTGAACAAAAAGCATCTCTCAAAAATGTTCTTTAATTCCCGCACATTTCCTTTCCAGTCATATAATATCAGTTCTCTCATGAAGTTTGGATCGACCTTCTCGATATTTCTTGCAAATGCCTTATTATAATAATCCAGATAATAATCACACAATACCGGGATATCTTCTCTCCTGTCTCGAAGCGGAGGTATCTCGATCTGCATAACATTCAAACGATAAAACAGATCCTCCCTGAATTGGCCGTTCTTTATAGCCTCTTGCAGATTGCGGTTGGTTGCCGCGATGATCCTCACATCTACAGCTGTATCCTCAAGTGCTCCGATACGCTTAAATCTCCTGTCATCTAAAAATGTCAGAAGTTTTGTCTGCATGGAAAGCGGCAGCTCGCCTACCTCGTCTAAAAAGACTGTACCTCCATCTGCCAGCTCTATAAGTCCTTTTTTTGTTTTGAGTGCTCCGGCATATGCACCTCGTTCATATCCAAAAAGTTCACTCTCCATCATATTTTCAGGAATGGCACCACAATTTATACGGACCATCAAATTATCTTTTCGTGAACTATTCGCGTGAATCTGCCTTGCCACTACCTCCTTGCCGGTTCCGGTTTCTCCTCGCAAAAGTACATTGACCGACGAGTTCTGTCCCAATACCTGAATATGTCTTCGTATCTTTAAAGCCGCCTCACTGACGCCCAGAAACTGCGGTACATCTCCTTTGAGAAATACCAGTGATTCTTTATTGCGCTTCTGTTCAAGGCAACGCTTAATCAGCATGTCTATCTCATCCACATCAAATGGCTTTAAAATATAATCATATGCACCTCTTTTTGTGGCCTCCACTGCCTGTGAGACAGATCCGTATGCCGTCATCATGATGACCTGCAGATCCTCATCCGCATTCTTAAAATTGCCAATTTCATCCATTCCGACACTATTTTCAAGAAGATTGTCAAGCAATAGAACCGATGGATGATATTTTTTTACAAATTCAAGCCCTTCCTCGACAGTTGCAACCGAATAGGCATCATATCCTCTGTCTTTCAGCCCCTCTTCAAGCGTATATCGAATCAAAAATTCATCATCCACAACAAGAATTCTATCCATGTATCTACCTCCGTTTTTTACGTTAGAACAGTAGGAAATTTCATAATCACATCTGTCCCTACCCCAGGACTGCTCTCTATCTCCATCGTACCGGCGTTAGCATCCACCAGACGGCTTACTATCGAAAGTCCCAGACCGGTTCCATTGATACTTTTGGTATAAAATGGTTCCTTTGACTTTTCAACTTCTTCTTTTGTCATGCCTTTTCCATTGTCACGTACAGTCACTATAATCTCATCATCGCATCCTGCTGCCAAAAGTTCTATAACCCCTTCCCGTTCAGATACCATGGCACGTATACTGTTGCTAATTAGATTATGAATAATCTGTCGAAATTCATTTTCGTTGAGATATCCCACCAGCCCATCAGCCGCATCAACACGAAGAGCCGCACGCTTACTCTCAGGTCCTTTTTCATAGATCATGCCTATTTCTTTTAAAATATTAGTCACATAAACCTTGCTTTTAGGTGATTCACGCTTTATAGACAGAGTCAGAAGGTTCATAATAAGTGCCGTCACACGGTCTATTTCATGAATCATACTGTCACATAACATCTTATCCCCGTCTTTAACCGCTCTTCCTTTAAGAAGCTGTATACCGGATCTGATGCCGGCAATAGGATTCTTGATCTCGTGAGCCAAGGTTGCGGCCATTCGGCTGGTATATTCCATCTTAGTGTAATTATTCATATTTTTGAGGAGCCCTTCAAAAGTAACAGCCAGCTGACCAATCTCATCATGTCGCTTCACTGCATCAAAACTGTATTTTTGATAGCTTCCCTTATTTTCTTCAATCTCACGACAGGTATAACTCATTCTCCTGATCGGTCGAGTTATACTGTGAGAAATAAAAATACTCGCCTGACAGATAAGGATCAGTGACGCTATCGCCCCTACAACCAGATAGGTCTGCTGTTCCAGAATCTGCTCTCCAAATTCTTTTTCATTAATTCTGTACTCCAGACGCCATCCAAATGGATTCTCATCCTCACTGACCGCCAAAACCGATGTATTGTCCCAATTTGATCCGACAGTGATCTCCTTACCATTTTTATCCAGTATCCGCATTCTACCGTGCTCAAAATGCTTATATTTCTTTGCAATTTCCTCCTCATCAAGACGGCTTTCCAGAAAAATCAGATCATGATTTACATTTGTAAAGAGGTTATTAGCCAGTGATAATTCACTTTTTTTCTGCATCGTATAACCATTATAATAGGAAATCATACTAAAACCACCGATTACCATGATTCCCACCAGCACAAACGGAACCATAACCTCATTTTCTATCTGGAAAAACCATTTCGAAAGACTGTTAAGCCATTTTTTTATCATTTTGATGCTCTTCCTTTTCCACAACATTCTGCAAATTAGCATGTTTTTTCCACATTCGTTCCACTACCGGCACTACCAAAAACACTATTGTTGAGCAAAGCGTCACCGGAAATCCCCAGTATACCGGCAGAGTACGAGGCTGCAAAAGTATGGTTCCAAGAACGCCAACAAGAAATGCCGACCACGCTCCTTTTTTTGTTGCATTTTTGTAGTAGATCGTTCCATACAAAAGTGGAGTAAGAACAGCCGCAAACATTCCCCATACATCAGCACCGAAAAATAGTATATCAGACGGTGGATTAAGCGAAAATATGAGAGCCAGCGTCCCGCCGACAAAGATAAAGAACTGAGTCAGGCAAAGAATTCGATCTTCCGTTTTTTTCCATCTGCCATACTGTGCTGCCACATCGTATGACATCATCGAGCCTATCAAAAGAAGCTGTGAATTTGCCGTAGACATACACGCACCGATGACACTGATTAAGAAAAATCCACAAAATCTCGAATGTATCAGGAAGTTTATCGCATAGACAAAAATATCATCCGCCCCAAAGTATGATGACAGGTATGGAAACAAAATTCTTAGTCCCAGACCTATCTGAGTCAGACAAAAATACAGAAAAACCAGGAAAATCAGCGAGCATATCAATACCTTTTTAGCTGTTTTCAGGCTGTCAGCCGCAACAATACGGATAATATACTGCGGATTAGATGCCAAACCCATTCCCCAGCCAAAAAACATCGTGATATACATGGTAAGATTATAATCTTTCATCAGATTTCCAAAGCCATCATGTCCGCTGCCGGCCGCATTTCTTCCAAATACCAGGGCATTGGTCATAAGCCAGCTTCCCTCGACTCGTCCGACTACCACGAAATACACAACCACTATACTGATAGTAAGCATGATGAGGTTGCCGCCGTCGGTTTTGGAAACAGAATTGAATCCGCCAAAGGTTGAATACAGAATAAACAGATAAACCAGGAAAATTGCAACTTTATAATCAATATTTAAAAGACTTGCAGCGGCTATTCCAAATCCTTTGATCTGAATTACCAGATAAAAAATATAACCTCCGGATAAAAGCAGTGCACAGCAAGTCCTAAGAAGACGTGAATTATACCTATCTCCGATATACTGCGGAATCGTGAGTATATCACAGTTATAGATACGTCCGCTTATGATATACAAAAGAATGGCACCGATAAACCACGGAATAACCGTCACTGCGATGACCGATGTTCCATTTTCAAAGACATTGCCTGTATATCCCAGAATAGTTGCTGCGGATACCCAGGTTCCGACAAATGTAGAAAACAAACGCCAGAACCTGCATTTGCGTTCGCCTATAAAAAATTTTCCTATCGAATCACTCTCTCCAAATGTCGATTTTCCCATTATCAGTATAATCAGTGAATATATACTGAAATATACAAGATAATCAAATGTTCTGCTCATATCTTACCGACCTTCACTGTTATCATAGACCGCTTCAAGCCAGCCGCCGGCTATATCAGACTGGCTTTTAAGCTGATAGTATCCGTATATATCACCAGCTTTTCCAAATGTATCCCGCACATAGACTCTCTTTGCACCGTTTCTGTACGCCTGATGAATCACCCTTCGCATCACTCCTGTGAGCTCCTTGGTTTCACATCTTTCGACTGTCAGGTAAGCATTTCCGTCATCCGGTACACTTCGCTGGTCAAGTACGTAATGCCAATGTTTATTTTCACCTTCCAGATATGGTGCCAGTTCTTTTTCATATTCAAGACTTACAAGTGTCAATCCACGTGCCGGGATCGTAGGTCCTGCTGCCGACCTGTCTTTCGCCTCAAGAATCTCTTCCATATGCTCCGGCGGATAAACTCCCATACCTATCTTTACCAAGGTTCCGGCAATAATCCGAACCATGTTGTATAGAAAACCGCTGCCGCTTATGCGGATTGTGATCATATCATTCACTTTTGTCACTGTGAGGCTGTATATCGTTCGTACGGTTTCCTCAGCCTGCGTTCTTACCGTGCAAAAGCTCTTAAAATCATGTTCTCCGATAAGATAGGAAGCCGCCTTCTGCATTTTTTCAATATCAAGATTAAAATAGCAGAAATGGCTGTACAGACGTTCAAGCGGCATATCAATCTTGCGGTTAAGTATCTTATATTCGTATGTTTTAACACAATTTGCCTTGCGAGGATGAAATGAAAGCGGAACCTCCTTGGATGCCTGTATTCTCACATCATCTGGCAAACGCTGGTTGAGTGCAAAACAGATCTTATCACCAGGAATTCGGCTCTCGGTATCAAAAACCGCCACATTTCCCATCGCATGCACGCCTGAATCTGTCCTGCTCGCACCGATTACCTGAATTTCTTCTTTTAAAAGTGAGGAAAGGGCCTTATTAAGTACCTCCTCGATCGTGACTCCATTGGGCTGAAGCTGCCATCCGCAGTAAGCGGTTCCGTCGTAGGAAACCACCAATTTAATTCGTCTCATAATATATCAAAATCTCCGTATTATTTTTATATTGTAAATTCGCACTAAGCTCGAAAACACCTCGTTAAGTGTTCATATTATAGCATATAATCAGCTCTCTTTGACAGTTATTTTTAACACTGCCTCATCCCACTACTACGCAAAAAGCACCTTAGGATCTCTCCAAAGGTGCTCTCTCTTAGCATTCTCCATATGCTACCAGCGGTTCGCCTTCGCTTACCCCCAGTGACAATGTATAATAAAATACCATTCCGTCTAATTCTGACTCATAACTATACAACAGCTTCCCGTCCAGCGTGCGGATTTCTCCAAGCAAATCTCCTTTTTTAAGGCGACTTCCTTCTTTTATGGTCGGATACCAGAATCCACACTCAGGTGCCTCCAGATAACGCATGTTGCGAATTTCCGCCTGCTTCTCCTTCATGCTTTTTTCATTAATTTTAACACTATCCGCCGGTAAAATATTCAGATGAACCATCAGCTCATACACATTCATTCGGTATGCATCCACCTCTTCATCTGTCCAGCGTCCAAGTCCGCCCCGTTCCAAGAGAAGCGACGGTATTCCCTTCTGTGCTGCCCAGCTGTACAGACCGTTCTTGGCCGTCGATGCCACTCTCCACGACAGACTCATCGCATCTGCTGCCAGGGCAGCCTCTTTTTCAACAGTAGTTCCGGCTGATACCGGGAAAAATGCAAACGGAACCACCATTTCGTGAATATCACCGCTATGAAGATCCAGGAGAAAATCAGCCCCTGAATAAAGATATTTTTCCACTGCAGCAGCGATTTTCGCTGATCTGCTTCCATCTTCTTTTCCCGGAAAAGCACGGTTTAGATTGATGCCATCCTCAGGAACCAGCTGCTTTATTTCCTTATAAAATCCGCCTTCGTTGGCAATCGGAAGCAATACGACCTCACCATTCATCTTACACGGATCAAGCTCCTTAATCAGACGGGAAAGTGCCAAAATTCCAATGTACTCACAACCATGTACCCCGGCAGTGACCACCAGACGTTTTCCGGGTCTTATACCACAAAAAGCTGCTGCTTTAAGGCTGCATCCTTCATCAACCGGGATCTCTACCCACCGCATCGAGCCAGAAGGTACATTAGTTTCATATATTTTCATGATTTTATTTTCCATTCTGCCGATTTTTTAAATTATTAGAATTATTTGCGTAATATCAGACAATCGCCTGCAATAGTTTACGTGCATATTCATTCGTTGTCTTACTGAGATCTTTAAGATCACAACACTCTGTTACGTGTCCGCGGTATAAAAACAGCATTTGATCACAAAGGTAGGTAACAGATGTCAAATCATGGGTAATAAACACGTATGTCAGATGCAGTTCTTCCTTCAATTTCTTAAGCAGATCCATGATCTGTACCTGCGTATGTGCATCCAGAGAAGATATTGCCTCATCAAAAAGGATTATCTCCGGTTCACATGCTACTGCTCTTGCAATGCACGCACGTTGAAGCTGTCCGCCGGACAATTCATGCGGATAACGCTCCATAAAATCCTCACTTAAACCCACCATCTCAAGTAGTCTTATGGCATCCTTTTTTAGTTTATCTTTTGATAGTTTTCGAATACCTTTCTTTCGTGCGGCAGCCTGCTGCCCCTCTGCCAGGATATCCCTGATCCTGAATCGCGAATTTGCAGATGTTGTATAATCCTGAAAGACAATGCTGACTTTTTCCTGCAGTTTCTTTTTGCCCTTACGATTCCGATATATCTCTTCTCCTTCCAGAAGCATCTGTCCAGAATCCGGCTTTAAAAGTCCGCAAAGTACACGTCCCATCGTTGATTTGCCACTTCCGGTCTCTCCCAGAATCCCTAGGCAGGTTCCTTTCTTAAGTTTCAAAGAAACATCAAACAAAATCTGTTCTCTGGATGTGCCAAAAAGCTTTTCCTGACGCTCGCTCCTGAAACTAACGCATACATCTTTTAATTCAAGCATAATTCCTCCTGACACTTTCCATCCAGATAATACCGGTAACGTTCCATAACGGCATTTCTTGTCTCTGCTAATAAGCGGGTATACGGATCATTTGCGTGTCTTAAAATATGGTCAAAATCTCCCCGTTCGACGAGTTTGCCTCCATTCATGACAACGATCTCATCTGCAATCTTAGAAATAGCCCCCAGATCATGGGAAATAAATATCATAGCTGTATGGCTTTCCTTCTTAATTCGCTGAAATTCTTTTAAAATTTCAACCTGCGTGATAGCATCAATTGCGGTTGTCGGTTCATCGGCCACTAAAAGTGCCGGCTTCATAGCAAGTGCCATTCCGATCATGATTCTCTGAAGCATACCACCGGAGAGCTGGTGCGGATACTGCCCAAGAACTTCCTCAGGGTTGTGTATTTTCATTTTTTCAAGCACTTCCAAAGAAGCTTTTCTTATCTTTTCCCTGTTCCAGTCTGTATGTGCCGCAAATGTTTCCGCCATCTGACTTTCGATCCTGTAAAGCGGATCAAAACAGGTCATCGGATTCTGAAGGACCATGCCTACTTTCTGTCCACGAAGTCTTCGAAGTTCGTCCCGCCCTGCCTTGCACAGATCTTCTCCTTGAAACCAGGCCTGCCCTTCTATCTTAAACTGACGGTCTAACAGGCCTAAGATAGCTTTTACTGTCATACTTTTTCCGCTTCCGGACTCCCCTAAGATACCAAGGCACTGGCCAGGTTCTACTTCAAAACTTACATTCTCCACAAGTTTTTTATTTTTATGTCGGGTCTTAAGCTCCACATTCAATCCATCTACACGCAGAATGGATTCCTTTTTCTCAAAGTTCAGGTTCATTCCTGCACCTCCTTTGGATCCAATACGTCACGAAGGGCATCTCCCATCAGATTAAATGCTGACACAAGAACCACGATGGCAATACCCGGAACCAGCATCTGTACCGGATTGCTGGTAAGGACATTTTTTGCCTCGCTTAACATAGCACCCCATTCCGGTGTCGGTGCCTGTACACCGAGTCCAAGAAATGAAAGTGTCGATATATTGATGATCGCCCATCCTACATCCAGAGATGACAAAACTGCCAGATCGGCTGCAATTGATGGCACGAGATGTCTGAATAATACAAATGATTCCGGTGTTCCGATACAGCGGGAAAATCTCACAAAGTTCTGATCACGGTACTGCATAACACCTGTACGAATCATTCGCGCATACCACGCCCATTTGATAAAGACATTTGCCAAAATTACGTTCTGCACACTGATTCCAAGAAGTGCAACCACAGCAAATACCATGATCTGACTTGGAAATGAGAGCATTACATCAACGGTACGCATGATCACTTCTTCCACAACACCTCTAAAATAACCTGCCAAAAGTCCCATAAGAGCCCCCAGGCCAATCGTTCCAAGCATTGTGAGGACCGCCAATCCAAGAGTTGGACGGATTCCGTAAATCATTCTGGATAAAATACATCTTCCCAGATTGTCCGTGCCAAGAGGATATTTCATACTGAAACCGGCAAATTTATTTAAAATATCCGTTTCATACGGATCATTCGGTGCAATAAACGGTGCAAAAATTCCTATGATGGCCACAATAAGTACCAGACCAATTGTCCCAACGGCCGCCCGGTTTCGAATCAATCGTCCTAACATCAGTGACTCTCCTTTCTGAGACGCGGATCTGAAATTGTCTGAAGAATATCAAATATTAGATTAAATCCGACAAAAAGCACACCTATCAGAAGTACATACGTCTGGATTACCGGATAATCTCTGTTGAAAATCGAGCTGATGCAAAGTGTCCCCAGTCCCGGCCATGCGAACACATTCTCTACTACAATTGTTCCGGAAATCAGCTGCGGTATACTCATACCAATTGCCACGATACAGGTATGCATCGAATTTTTCAAAATATGCTTAAGAAGTATCTGCCAGTTTGGAATGCCTCTGACATTGGCATAGAGCACATAATCCTGCTTCATATTTTCAAGCATGTTGTTGCGGATCAGACGGATATACGTAGAAATATAACTGAGTGATACCGTAAATGATGGAAGAATCAGGTGTTTAAAGCTTCCGCTGCCGCTTGTAGGAAGCAGATCAAACTTAATCGAAACCAGCCAGATAAGAAGAAGACCTACCCAATATGCCGGCATCGCTGTTGTCATAAAAACAACCGCACGCATGATGCGGTCAAAAACACCGTCCTTATAAACGGCACAGAGCACTCCTATCGGAATGCTCAGCACCAAAACCATCACAAACGATACCCCCGCAAGCTGCAGAGTTGCAGGCATACAACGCATAAGTTCTCCCGCAACCGTACGGCTCGGATTGACATAACTGATTCCAAAATCTCCTCTCAGGCAGTCCGCCAGCCAGGAAATATATCTTATCAGATATGGCTTATCAAGCCCCAGCTCCGCTCTTACCTGTGCCACTGCCTCTTCAGTAATTACCGGCACCTGACGAACTCTGAGTGCCACCTCCGCCGGATCTGACGGTATGAGATTAATAAATACAAAGCACACAAATGAAATGATGATAAGAAGTGGAACTGCTGACAGTATTCGTTTTATGATATATTGTTTCATTTATCTTTTCCTTATTTCTTCTCTCCAAAATAGAAATCAGCAAACGGTACCTCATACTGAGTCTGTGTGAAATGGAATCCCTGCATATCTGAGCGGTAGATTGCCTTATTACACTCATATGTCAGCGGAATATATACCGCATCCTCATGAAGTCTTGTCAGCACGAATGTATACAGTTCCTGACGACGCTCTTCATCTGTGGAAACCAGAATTTCTGTAATTGCATCATCGATTTCTTTCTTGTCTTCAAGACCCTGCTGTGCTGCATAATCACCGTAAACCGGTGCACGCATAGCTGCCAGAGATGACTGTGGATCATAAGGGGTTCCCCAGCAGATGTTAAATACCATATCGAAATTTCCGGCCTTCATACTGTCACGGTAGGACTGCTCTTCCTCGCCGTGAATGTTAAGTGATACCCCAAGCTTCTGATATTCGCTCTGAAGATACTCAGCAATAGCTTTCTCAGTTACACTGTCACTGTTATAAAGCAGTTCCAGTTCCATCTTCTTGCCGTCTTTTTCACGTACATCTCCAACCAGCTCCCAGCCAGCTTCTTCCAACATCTTTGTAGCCTCTTCCATATCATACTTATATGGTGTCAGGTTGATGTCGCAGTAAGGAACGGTAGATGCAAACAGAGTATCTGCCGGCTGCTCAAGTCCATAAAAAATCCCCTCTGAAATTGCAGCCTTGTTTGTCGCATGCTGAAGTGCCTGACGTACTTCTTTTTCGTTCAGAATATCACGTGTTGTATTAAGTACAATCTGTCTTGTAGAAGTCGGATCTGACAATGCAACAGTAAAATTATCATTTCCCGTATACTGGTTGATTGCATCTGCATCTATCATATTTTTTCCGAAAATCAGGTCAATCTCGCCTTTTTCCAGTGCCATGATTCTGGTCTGGTTATCCGGAATTACTTTTACAGTGATCTTTTTGATCGACGGCTGTTCTCCCCAGTAGTTCTCATTGGCCTCAAATACAGCGTATTCATCCGTAACAAAATCAGTCAGAACGTACGGACCGGTTCCGATATATGCATTTACGCCATCTTTTGTACTTCCATCTTTCATTGCCTTCGGGGAAATCATGGCAAATGGTCTGGTAACACCAAGCTCTGTAAGGAGCGGATAATATGGCTCTGAAAGCTCTATCACAAATGTCTTATCATCCGGAGCTGAAACTCCTACCAAAAGATTCATCATCTCAAGCCAGGTATGGCGATCCTTATTTTCAATGATCGCATCAAAGTTTGCCTTGATCGCATTAGCATCGCACACCTCTCCGTCAGAGAATTTAACTCCGTCTCTGATATGGAAAGTATAGGTCTTTCCGTCCTCGCTGATGTCCCAGCTCTCTGCAAGACAGCCCTCATATCCGTTTTCGGTGATATTTACCAGAGTCTCATAGAGCATCTCCTGTGCATACATTTCTCCTGCATAAAGATGCGGATTCAAATCACGAATATCACGATAATTTACAAATACCAGCTCATCCTTAGTACTCTCTGAAGATGCACTTTGCTCAGTTCCCGCAGCTTCAGTTGTGTCTGAAGTGCCTTTGCCGCATCCTGCTAAAACTGCCAGTGAAAGAACTCCTGCTGCTGCCAAAAGTCTTTTACTTTTTCTCATTTATATTTCCTCCTGCTATATCGAACACAGTTTCCTGCTTCTTTTTTATGGTTTTGTTACAATAACACTTACTTTTTTACCGGCAGATAAAAGAATATCACAGTTATTCTCGACTAACCACTATCTATTTACAGGGGGATCGTTATAACGATTTGTTATAGCAAGACTCTTAGAGCATCTTTTTAAACCTCTCTAAAAACCACTTTGCCTCCTTACTTAACATACCTTCATTCTGGTAAATATATCCGATTACGAGAAACGGCTCACTGTTTCTAATCTTTAAGTTTCGGATTGGATATTGTTTGTAATCCTCATATAAAAAATCTATTCCCAGGCTGCAGATATCACTGTTCATCAAAAGATTCATCGTCATGTGATCGCTGTTTGTATGTACAACGGTATTTAACATATCCGTACTGATCGCACCAAGACTCACATGATTGAGATGATGTTCCATCGAGAAAAAATCTCTGATTCCGCTGACAAAATTAAGTTCTCTAAGCTCTGTAAAATCTATACTCTCATCCTCATACCTTGGATGGTTCGGCCCAACATAAACGCAAGCCGGTTTTACATCCATTTCCTGAAAAGATAATTTTTTGTGGGATAAAATATGCCTAAAAGCCGGCACCTGTTTTTGTGCTACATACACAATTCCAATCTCCGAAATGCCCTGTGACACCTGATCACTGATCTCCTCCACACTTCCTTCTCGATGCGAGATACGGCACTCACTACCATATTTCTTATAAAAATCCGTCAACAGTCTTGCAATCATATTGCTCGGATAAGTTGATATGGTAAATTTGCGCCCACTTGTATCTTCTGCAAGTGAATTGATAAGACCCACATGATTTAAAATATTGTGTGCATATTCCCTGACAGTTTCTCCATATGGAGTAACTCTTATTCCACGGCTTGTCCGCTCAAACAGTGGCCTGCCAAGTTCCTGCTCAAGCATACCGATCACCTTGCTGACGTTTGGCTGAGACGTATACAGGCATTCAGCCGCCTGATTAAAACTTCCTTTTTCACAAACAACCATAAAATATTCAAGCTGTTTTAATTCCATCAAAGACCTCCTTGACGTTGCATTAATTGTTAAGTTGGATCATTAATTTTGAAGATTAATCTTACCAACTAATCTCATCAGTTAGTCTAATCTAACCAATCTGTAACAAACAGGGAGTCATAGGCCTTCGGCCTTCCGACTCCCATCTTTAACATTTATATTCATAGAACTCACTTTTCTATGGATTAAAAAATAATTTTAAGTGCAATTACGATTCCAAGATATATAAAAAGAATCACATAAGTAATCCTATCTCTTCTCTCATAATGAAGAGGTTTCATCTTGGTACGCCCGCTGCCGCCGCGGTAGCATCTGGCCTCCATCGCCATTGCAAGATCCGTTGCCCTTCGAAATGCAGATACGAATAGAGGCACCAGAATAGGAATCATACTCTTTACTCTCTGCAAAAGATTACCTGACTCAAAATCAGCACCTCTGGCCATCTGTGCCTTCATGATCTTATCCGTCTCCTCCACGAGAATCGGAATAAATCTAAGTGCAATCGCCATCATCATGGCAATCTCATGTACAGGAACATGAAAGCGGTTCAGACATCCAAAGCTTCGCTCCAAGCCGTCGGTAAGCTGATTTGGAGTAGTGGTCAGCGTCATTACCGAAGATCCGATTACCAGATACATAAGACGAAGGCCCATAAACACGGCAAGCCGAAGACCTTCATATGTGACTTTCAAAAATCCTATCTGAAAAATAACCCGTCCGCTTGTCAAAAACAGATTAAATGCCACGCTAAGTAAAAGTAAGAACACTATCGCCTTCAGTCCACGGACCATAAATTTAAAAGGTACTTGCGATACACGAACAGCTATCGCCAGAAATATGGTTGCGGCTATGTAGCAAATAAAATTATCGGCGAAAAATAATGAAATAATATAGATCAGCGTTCCAAATAGCTTGGTACGCGGGTCAAGCCGGTGAATCACTGATTCGACCGGATAATACTGTCCGATTGTGATATCCCGTATCATTGTTTCTCCCTCCGCCTGTTATACAATGCCAGAATCGCATCTCTGGCCTCTTCTACTGTCGTGATGGTATCGTCAATCGGGATTCCTCTCTCCCTTAAACCCTGAACTACATACGTGATCTGCGGTGCTGCCAGTCCAATTTTCTCCAATTCTTTGTAATGGCGAAAAACTTCTTTTGGAGTATCATCAAACACCTTCTCACCATCATTCATAACCATGATGCGGTCTACATAGCGTGCCATATCTTCCATACTGTGAGAAACCACCAGGATCGTAAGTCCGTGTTCCCTGTTAAGTCTTTCGATCTGACCCAAAATCTCGTCACGCCCCTGCGGATCAAGTCCTGCCGTCGGTTCATCGAGAATCATCATCTCCGGCCGCATCGCCAGGACACCGGCTATAGCCACACGGCGTTTCTGTCCACCTGACAGTTCAAAAGGTGACTGCTTATAAAATTTTTCATCCAGTCCTACAAGCTCAAGTGCATGTCTGGCACGTTTTTCTATTTCTTCCGGTGAAAGTCCCAGATTCTTGGGTCCGAAACAGACATCCGTAAAAACATCCGCCTCAAACAGCTGATATTCAGGATACTGGAATACCAGTCCGACTTTACTTCTAAGGTCCTTTAATTTGTAGCCCTGACTGTAGATACTGACACCGTTATATATGATATCTCCACTGGTTGGCTTAATCAGACCATTTAAATGCTGTATCAGAGTTGATTTTCCTGAGCCCGTATGTCCGATAAGTCCGACAAATTCTCCGTCTTTTATCTCAAAGCTTACGTGCTTTATTGCCTGACGCTCAAGTGCCGTACCTTCACCGTATGTATAACACAAATCATCTACCTGTATTGACATATCTACTCCTCTTTCAAAAGCGGTGCAAGTGCATCCAGAAGTTCAGATTTACGAAGAATACCATCCTCAAGAGGCATTCCATTTTTCTTAAGTTCCCATGCAAGCTCTGTAACCTGCGGCACATCCATTCTATATTGTTTAAGCTCTTCCACACGTGAAAAAACTTCTTTCGGTGTGCCATCCATAACTATATGGCCATCATCCATAACAATCACACGATCAGCGTCAACCACCTCTTCCATATAGTGGGTGATGAGAACCATCGTAATCCCTTCCTTGCGGTTAAGCTCATGAACCGTACTTATAACTTCTTTACGTCCATTCGGATCAAGCATGGCTGTCGGCTCGTCGAGAATGATGCACTCAGGCTTCATAGCCATAACACCGGCTATAGCCACACGCTGTTTCTGTCCCCCCGACAGATGATTAGGCGATTGTTTACGGTACATAGTCATACCGACCGCCTTTAGACTTTCATCAACTCTTTTCCAGATTTCAGGAGTCGGAACCCCGATATTTTCCGGTCCGAATCCGACATCTTCCTCTACTATATTGCCTATAATCTGATTGTCAGGATTCTGGAAAACCATTCCGGCACTCTTTCTTATATCCCAAAGATGAGTCTCATCTCTTGTATCCATCTCAGATACATAAAGTGTACCGTCAGTCGGACTCAAAATTCCATTTACCTGCTTGGCAAATGTGGATTTACCGGAGCCATTGTGTCCGAGGATCGCGACAAAACTGCCCTTTTCGATCTCAAGATTCACATGATCCAGAGCACGCTTTACCTCTTCTACCTGTCCTTCTTCGTCGCGTCTTATATAATCAAATACAAGATTTACCGCTTTTATGATATTCATGTATCTTTCCTCTTAACTTTATGCTGTACTATCTTACATCAAAAAATATAACTACATTTCGTCCATTGTAGAGGAATTCTTTCTGATAGTCAAGCCAACGGACATAATTGTTATCTTTTTTTAATCTCAGGTTAACTATTTGGCATATTCTTCATAAATCTCGAAGAAATCTGCATCATTTTCTTCTACCTGTGCAGTTAGATCAATACTATCCCACAGACCACTTGTATAGGAAACCGATATAGACTCGCTAAATTTGTCGTAAATCTCCTGAAATGCTATTTTTTTACGCTCCTCATAGATTTTTTCTTTACGTGCAGCGGTTTCGTCCTCATCGTAATCATCGGTACATTTGAGCACATAATATTCATTATCTGACTGAAACACCTGGCTTACCTCGCCTTCTGACAATGCAAACGCTACATTTTCATACTTTTCAGATTCTTCTGCACGTCCAAGTGTACGATCCGTCACTGTAAATCCTGCTGCCTCAGCACATTTCTTAAAATCTGCATTTTCCTTTGATACTTCACTTCTAAATGCCTCTGCCGCACTCTCATCAGATGTTTTTATCTGACTTACATGAATAACCTTCGCATCGCTGTCACTTACCTCCAGTGCCACGCTGTCGGTAAGTTGTGCGGCCATTTTTTCCGCCAGACCGTAATCCTCATAGATTAGCTGGACATCTGATTCGGTCAAGCCTACGGAATTGATCACAGACTGCGGCAGGCTCCTAAAATACTCTGCTGCTGCCTGATCCATAGCTGATCTTTCCTCAGATGTAAGGGAAATTCCCCTTTCAGCGGCCATCAAATTCATGATTTTGAGCTCATCCATAAAAGAACGGATCTGATTTTTTAGATATTTTTCAAAATCATCTCCCGCATCCCCCACTGAAACTTCCCAAATCTTATCAGTGCAGACCTCCTCGTATCGTTTTTTTTCGGTCATGGCAATAACCATCACTTGTGCACGAGAGTAGCCCTTTTCATTTTTCTTTCCTATCGAAAGTGTGGTATCACCGGATTCACATCCGGTTAATATTCCCATACTTAATATGGTCACTGCGAGCAGTATGACTATCCTAAAGCGAACAGATCCTCTTTTTTTATCATGTCTTGGCATGGATACTCTTTTCCTTTTCTATTGCTTATTTGCCTTTTCAAATACCTTAAGTTTATCCGGACATATTCTTTTTAACTCCTGATAGAGTCTTCCGACGGGCAGTCCCATCACATTGGTATATGAGCCGTCTATCCCTCGAATATGTGCTGCAAAGCCTCCCTGAATGCCATATGCACCGGCCTTATCCATAGATTCGCCACGGTCAACATACGCCTCAATCTCCTCATTACTCATCGGATATACATTTACCCTTGTTTCTACAGAAAAAACATCTTCATTGTCTTCTGTCAATATCGTCACACCGGTGTATACAATATGACTGCGTCCCTGAATCTGTCTGATCATTCTTATCGCATCTTCTCTGTCAGATGGTTTCCCCATAATCTTATCATCAATACTTACAACCGTATCTGATCCAATTACCACTCCGGTAAATTTCTTTCCTTCTTTTCGTGCCTCTTCACACATCTTTGTCATCACATCATGTGCCTTCTGACTCGAAAGCTCACTTACCACTTTCTCAGGAGCTGTACTCTTCGGATTTTCCTTAAGTGTACTGGGATGAATCTCAGGTTTCAATCCTATCTGCTCCATGAGCTCTTTTCTTCTGGGCGAACCACTCGCCAAAATCAGGCGGCAGACTGATTTCGTGTCTTCTGATTTTGTACCTTCTGATTTTATATCTTCTGATTTCACGCAGTCTTTTTCTGCATTGTCATATTTTCTTTCATCTATATTCATTGTATTCATTTTCATTATTCTTTCTGCAAATTATTCTTTCTGTAAATTATTCTTTCTATAAAATCCAAAAGATCCGATGCTCGTTATATGAACATCGGATCAATAATAAATGCAATTGCAATTCCTAAAATCGCACCTGCCGCCACCTGTATAGGCGTATGTCCCACGTATTCCTTCAATTTTTCCTGCAAAACCACTCCATCAAGTTTCAGAAAATCATCGAACAACAGCCTGTTCAGTACTCTCGCCTGTTTTCCGGTCTCCTGTCTGACGCCGATCGCATCATACATAACAATCATCGCCAATATAAAACTGATGGAAAATTCAAAACTTCCCACTCCATAGTGCAGTGCTGCCGCTGTCGCCAGTGAACAAACTGTTGAAGAATGGGAGCTTGGCATGCCTCCGGAACCAACCAGACGCTCCGGATTGAAAGAATGATTCAGTCCTATATCAAGTATCGTTTTCAGCACCTGGGCTACCACCCATCCAACAACACCGGTCATGAACGTCTGGTTTGACGTCAATTGTTCAAAAAAATTCATGTCAATCTCCTACTTTGTGTTATAAACGCTTTCCGCCTCTATCCGAAGTTCGTCTCACTCATCTAACCTAAAAAAATTAATATCCAATCAGCCAATCATACAATTCCTGATATTTTCCAGCTGAAGTCTGCCATGAAAAATCAGCTGCCATGCCGCGATCTACGATCTTATTCCACTCACGTTTTTTGTTATAGTAAATATACTTTGCATATCTTATGCAGTCAAGCATCTCATGTGCATTGTAATTAGCAAATGAAAATCCGGTTCCGGTTCCTTCATATTCATTATATGGCCATACAGTATCTTTCAGACCGCCTGTCTCACGCACGATCGGTACAGTTCCATAGCGAAGTGCCATGAGCTGGCTCAAACCGCACGGCTCAAACAGTGACGGCATCAAAAACGCGTCACAGGCTGCATATATCTTGTGCGACATATCCTCAGAATAGTATATATTGGCTGAAACGCGGTCATTGTATTTCCAGTCATAGTGACGGAACATATTCTCATACCGCTCATCACCTGTGCCAAGAACCACCAGCTGGACATCATCTGTGCAGATCTCGTCCATCACGCACTGTACCAGGTCAAGGCCTTTCTGGTCTGTCAGACGTGATACGATTCCGATCATAAATTTCTTATCATCCTGAGTTAGTCCAAGTTCAGCCTGAAGTGCCTTCTTGTTCTTCACTTTCTCTTTGCGGAAAGTTTTCGCATTGTAATTTTGAACTATTCTCTTATCAGTCTCTGGATTGAACTCATCATAGTCAATACCATTCAGGATTCCTCTAAGGCTGTTGCTTCTTGCACGCATCAGACCGTCCAGCCCCTCACCGTAAAATGGTGTCTTGATCTCTTCCGCATAGGTATTGCTTACCGTCGTGATAGCATCTGCATACACGATACCGCCCTTGAGCATGTTGCCGTCCTTATATGCCTCTAGCTTATCAGGAGTAAAATAATAATCCGGCAGTTCAGAGAAGTGCTGAATCGTCTTCACATCCCAAACACCCTGGAACTTCAGGTTATGAATAGTCATGACAGATTTGATATCCCTGAAAAATTCACCACCGTGAAATCTGTCCTTGAGATGTACAGGGATAAGTCCAGTCTGCCAGTCATGGCAGTGAATGATATCCGGTTTAAATCCTATAACCGGCAAAGATGACAGTGCTGCCTTGCAGAAAAATGAAAACTTCTCCAAATCATAGAACCAATCCCCATATGGCCTATCTCCACAGAAATAGCTCTCATTGTCAATAAAGTAAAATGTAACACCCTCGTACTCGTATTCCAGAATACCTACATAACGGTTCTGACCCAGATAATCCATATAAAAATGGCTCACGTACTTCATTTCATTGCGAAATGACTCTTTGATACACAGATACTTTGGAATCATAACCCTCACGTCAAAATACCGTTTATCAAAACATTTTGGAAGTGACCCGACAACGTCTGCCAAACCTCCTGTCTTGATAAACGGAACTGCTTCTGACGCGATAAAAAGAATATTCTTCATAGCTGCTACCTCCCATCCGTGCCTATTCACGTTCCGGCACCCTATTAAAAATATTATACAATAGAATCGCGGAATAAGAAAGTAGGAGGTAAGTAAAAAGACCTTAAAAAATGTTTAAACTGTGTCGTTAATTTCCCTGTATTTTTTCATTGTTCTGGCAAATAATTCACCGTTCGACGGTGGTGTATACGTGATAGCATTAGCTCCGGCCTCTATGGTCTTTATTATAGATTCATTTGAAGGACCGCCGGTGGCTATAATAGCTACATTGGGATACTCTTTTCTAATCTCTGCCACCATCTCAGCTGTTGCCGCAGCACCGGATACATTTAAAATATCTGCACCTGCCTCAAGCTTGCGGCGAAAATCTGTATGAACAGAAGCAATTGTAGCTATCACGGGAATATCGACTACCTGCTTTATCTCTGTTATGACCTCATCTGCAATCGGAGCATTGACAACTACCCCATACGCACCCTGATGTTCTGCCTGAAGTGCCAGACGAACTGAACGTTTCCCACCGGTCAGGCCGCCACCTACTCCGACGAACACCGGCACATCTGATATGCTGATGATCGCCTGAGAGATGGCCGCCTGCGGAGTAAAGGGATAGACTGCGATGATCGCATCTGCATTAATATTTTTGATAACTGCCACATCAGTTGAGAATGCTACCGATTTGATTCGCTTACCAAATATGCGAATCCCCGAGCACTCACTTATGCAATATGGACACATAATGGTATGATCTCTGAGAGTTCCATTGTAGGCCGGCACTTTTTTCTTCATAGGCAAATCTCCTGTTCTATTTATATATCACACGATCAAGACTCACTTTCGAGTCTTGCGTGCCTGATTCGAGTCTACTTTAGCAAACACATATATTCGACAGAATTGAAATCTGTCTTTGCTTTGTGCTTGACTTTTATCATAACATATGTGAGATCTGCCATGCAATTAACTGTTTGGTAAAATTCGTTAAATTTTTGTTAAACCCAAACTATATGAAGCAAGGAAACAACTATTATTTCTCCTTTTGTGGCTGAATATCTTCCAAAGTCTTCGTTTTATTTACTGCGATGCTGTTTCGAGTCTTATTAACAGATTTTACTTCTTCTATCTTTTTGCCCATACTCTCAAGCTCGTTAAATTTCATAGCTATTTTGATCTGTTGAGCTTGATTTTTGTCATCCGTATTCTCTTCGTTCTTTGCCTGGGAATCTTTATTCAGATCCGACACCTTATTGTCCACAGCATTACCATTATTCTCTTCGTTCTTTGCCTGGGAATTTCTATCCTGAACCTGTATCTCATTGTCTACATTATTCTCATTCTGTATCTTCGCATCCTTTTCAGCGAGTTTCATACCGTCCATCATTTCACATGCAATCGCCCAAGCAGCACTAGGTGTTGTCGTCTTATCTTTAAACCAATTATTCTTGATAAGGTTGCACTCTAAGCTAACAAACTGTTTAAATTTAGGCTGAGCTCTTACGATCTTCACAAGGTCATCTATTTTTCCGGCATTTATAAATTCTGTAACTGTAAAAGTTGCAGGTGCTGTGTTTCTTTCCCGATTTTTTTCCCATTCCACCATACATTTGACAGTAGTACCGGCAAGTGCAAGCCTTGATTCTTCGACTGCCTGATTAAGATCTGTCGCCATAACCTCAGTTCGTCTATCGCTGTGGTCCTTTATATATTTCTCAATTTTTACCAGTGCAGAATCTGTATCCTGATTAGGCTCATTGATATTGCTCTTGAGTGGATCAATTTTCTCTTTTAACTCTTTGCCATAATTTTTAAGTTTTTTGTCTTCTTCAACTTTCCTTTTTTCTTTTTCTTCTCTTTCTAATTCTTCCCTAGCTATCCTTTGTTTTTCTATTACTTCCTGTCTCTTCGCCTCTAAATACTGCAATGCATTAAGCTCTCTATACTTAGGATTTTCCTTCCATTCTGCATTAGCAGCAAGCTCCCGCTCCTTTATTTGCCTTAACTCTAAGGTATCTTTATATCCTTTTGCATAGGAAATACGTTCAAATCTAAAATCAGCAAATTTCTTAAGCTTCTGTGCAAATTCAACACGTTTTTTCTCATATCTTCCTGTATAACGATTATGATTACGTGCTTTATCAGCTTCTTTTTTTTCTAGATACGCATCCGTCGCTGCCTGAAGCTCTCTGTACAGGCCTTTAATTGTAGCAAGCTCTACTATAGTAGGATTCTCAGAAACCTGCACACCGTTCAATGCCTCCATAGCACGTCTCATTCTCTCAAATTCATCAGATGTGCGATGTTTCTTATCCCATTGGCCAAAAGCACGAATAAATTCATCTCTTTCCGGAGCAAGGTTTTTATTAACATATTTCTGTATGCACTCTTCCGGGCTTATCTCATCGTCGCGTGAAACGATCTTTCTGTCTTCCATGTGCTTCATTCTATTAATTGTGGTATAACCATTTTGAGGATTATGGTATACAACAAACTCAAAATCACTCGGCTCTTCTTTCACAATATGCTCTTCCATAAATGCATACTCTTCTCGTTTTGACTTAAATAAATCCATCGAGAGAGCCGGATAATTTTCAGGTGAATCTAAGAAACTAAGGTAAAGCTCTTGTGAAAGAGTTTTTGGTCTTCTATCGTCGTGTGCCCATGGCATATCTGATCCCTGAGTATCTGCAGATGTCTTATATGAATCAAGAACAGTAAAATAAGGATTAGCAGACTTTTGCATTTCTATCTGGTAACGCTGTAGGATACCTGTATAATTTTCATTTTCTCTGATCCTATTTTGTATTTCATCTTTAGTCATATTAAAACCGATCATTTTACCAAGATCATTCTCTAAGGTATCCTTAGTATTCCACATAAGATAGAGACCCGGATTCCAGAAATTAGCCATCTTCTTTTGCAGTGTATCCTGCACGCCTCTATCGCCCGTTACAATACCATAGGCGTCATCTTCCATTTGAGCAGGATTAAGTTTTTGCTTTGCATCAGATACAGCATTATCCCACATCTTCAACAATCGTTCTGGTGCATTTAAGTTTTCTTCTTTCGCTGCTTTTTCTGCTTCTTCCTGAGTCATGTTTTTTACAGTCCTATAATAACCTGTTCTCATTTCAACAAATTCATCAGCTGTCATAATACCTTTACCAAGTGCAAGCAATGCAACAGCTTCCATGTTAAAGCTTTTACTCTCCGCTGTACCATCTGTTTTCATAAGACTTCTGACCCAGCGGTTTGGCAGTGCCTCAAGTAATGCTCGTCCAGCTTCATCTTTGAACGGAATGGCTTTCATTGCCTCCCTATATGAAAGCATTCTTCGAACTTCATCCTCCGCTATTTTAAGCATAGCATGGCGATTTTTCTTATACTGTTCGAATTTAAGGGCGTTTTCAAATGTGCGTTTACCGGCCTCATCATAGCCAAATTTTTCTTTTCCGAACTTTTTGACAGCCTTTTTTACTTTATTTTTGGTTGGAAGAGCAGCGTCCATCTCTCTTTCAATTTCACTTATATATCTGTCGATTGTCTCCTGATCGATTGGGCTTGGTAAAGTCGCAGTTCTATCGTTCCACAAGGCTCCAAGCAGTTTTTTCATCAATTGATCTTCAAAATATGCCTTTAATCCACCCATAGTTATCTCCTTTTGTATGTTTTCTTCGCTGTTGATTGTTTTTTAGTATAAGTATAGCACATCATGTAGGACAAATGTGGGACAAAAAGAAAAGGCAGAAAACAGATTTCTCTGTCTCCTGCCTTAAATATTACTTAATCAAAACGGATTATACAAGCTCTAACAGAACTTCCATAGCGCCGTCGCCCTTACGCTGGCCAATCTTAACGATACGGCTGTAACCACCGTTACGTGTAGCATACTTCGGTGCGATCTCATCAAACAGCTTAGCCGGCATATCTACCTTCTTGGTATTTTTCTTCTTGCCTGCTTTTGCAGTCGGAACGTCTGTTACATCATAGAGAACTTTAAGCATCTGTCTTCTTGCGTGAAGTCTGGAAGCTTTATCTTTCTTGATCTCTTTCTCTACTTCGTCGTAAACAGTAACTTTCTTACCATCAACAACTTCTTTAACTCTCTTGCCGTTCTCGTCCTTGCGAGCTACTTTAGCAGTAACTTTAACAGTCTCGTAGTTATCTTTCTCTTTAACTGCCAGAGCAATAAGACCTTCTGCGATCTTCTTAACTTCTTTTGCTCTTGCCTCTGTGGTAACGATCTTACCATTGAATAACAGTGCAGTTACAAGGCTTCTAAGCATTGCTTTTCTCTGACTGGAAGTTCTTCCAAGTTTTCTATATCCTGCCATGATTTATTTCCTCCATTTGCGGAAGCCGGTCTTCATGCCCTTTGGACTTACTGAATACCTGCTTAAATATAATTATGTGATGGTTATGCGGGAACCTGTGCCATTCGGACTTACCTATTCCCGTATGATTGACTTAAGCCTCTTCGCTCGGGTTGAGCTGCAGACCTAATTCTTTGAGTTTTGCAAGAACCTCTTCAAGTGATTTGCGGCCCAGATTTCTGACTTTCATCATATCTTCCGGTGTGCGGTTGCACAGCTCCTCAACTGTATTGATTCCGGCTCTCTTTAAACAGTTATATGAACGAACGGATAACTCCAGTTCGTCGATGTTCATCTCAAGTACTTTCTCTTTCTCGTCGCCTTCCTTCTCTACCATAACCTCTGCGGTCTTAGCATTCTCAGAAAGATCGATGAAAAGATTCAGATGCTCGCTCAGAACCTTTGCTGCCAGACTGACAGCCTCGTCCGGTGCCAGCGTTCCATTAGTGTATACATCCAGTGTCAGCTTATCATAATCTGTCACCTGACCCACACGGGTGTTCTCAACGGTCATATTGACACGCTCCACCGGTGTATAGATAGAATCAACAGCCAGAACTCCGATCGGGAGATCATCGCTCTTGTTCTTATCTGCGCTGATGTAGCCGCGGCCCTTCGTGATCGTCAGCTCCATGTAGAATTTGCTGTCCGCGCCGCCGCTAAGTGTAGCGATGACCTGTTCCGGATTCAAAATCTCAATGTCAGAATCAGCGTGGATGTCAGCTGCTGTGATAACGCCTTCGCCCTCGAACTCGATATAAGCAGTCTTCGGCTCATTTGTCTCACTGCTGTTTTTGATCGCCAGACTCTTGATGTTCATGATAATCTCAGTTACATCCTCTTTTACACCTGGAATAGAACTGAACTCATGTAAAACGCCGTCGATTTTCACCTGACTAACTGCAGCACCCGGCAATGAAGAAAGCATGATTCTTCTTAAAGAATTGCCCAAAGTGGTACCATAGCCTCTCTCAAGAGGTTCAACCACAAATCTGCCATATCTTTTGTCTTCGGAAATCTCAGCAATTTCAATTTTTGGTTTTTCAAAATCGAACACGATAGCCCCTCCTTTTGGGAACATGTTTGAGGGTCTGCCATACTCTTGTAGTATCTGAATCTCCCAGGCAACTGCATAAACAGAAACATGGGAGATTCAAAACTAGCATAATGATAATATTTACTATTATTTGGAGTACAGCTCGACGATAAGCACTTCGTTTACAGGAACGTCAATTTCGTCTCTGGTAGGTAACTCTTTAACAGTACCTTTCAGGTTCTCAGCATCAACCTCAAGCCATGCCGGTACCAGTCTACCGCCGGTTACCTCAGCGATATCTTTATATCTCTGTGAAGATTTGTATTTCTCTTTGATCTCGATTACATCGCCAGCCTTAACTAAGTAGGACGGGATGTTTACGCTCTTGCCGTTTACGAGAACGTGTTTATGATCTACGATCTGACGTGTCTCTTTTCTTGTACGGCCAAAGCCCATTCTGAATAATACATTATCCAGTCTGCTCTCCAGAAGAATCATAAGGTTTGTACCAACCTGACCATTCATTCTGGATGCTTTTGCATAGTAATTTCTAAACGGTTTCTCTAACACACCGTAGATGAATTTTGCTTTCTGCTTCTCTCTCAGCTGGAGTGCATACTCGCTCATCTTTCTGTTGGCTCTAGTTAATTTTCTCGTTGATTTCTTGTCGATTCCTAAATAAACCGGATCAAGGTCAAGAGATCTACATCTTTTAAGTACAGGAACTCTATCTACTGCCACTTTACTTGCACCTCCTAATTAGACTCTTCTACGTTTTGGCGGACGGCATCCGTTATGCGGAACCGGAGTTACGTCCTTAATGCTTGTTACTTCCAGACCACATGCCTGAAGAGCACGGATTGCTGCTTCACGACCTGATCCCGGACCTTTTACCATAACGTCTACAGACTTTAAGCCATGGATAAGAGCTGCTTTAGTTGCAGTTTCTGCAGCCATCTGAGCTGCATATGGAGTAGATTTCCTTGAACCTCTAAATCCCAGACCGCCTGCACTTGCCCATGATAAGGCATTACCCTGTGCATCTGTTAAAGTAACGATTGTGTTATTAAAAGATGACTGGATGTGCGCCTGTCCGCGTTCAACGTTTTTCTTTACACGCTTTTTTGTCACTTTCTTGCCAGTGGACACTTTTTTAGCCATTTTAAACTAACCTACTTTCTCAAATATTGAATCCTGCTACATACCTAACCTGATTCAGTTTCTTTGTTACTTAATTATTTCTTCTTGTTTGCTACTGTCTTTCTCGGACCCTTACGTGTTCTTGCATTGGTCTTTGTCTTCTGACCACGAACCGGAAGGCTCTTTCTATGACGAATGCCTCTGTAGCATCCAATCTCCTGCAGTCTCTTGATGTTCATAGCGATCTCTCTTCTAAGATCACCCTCAACCACCTGACTGTCAGCGATGATAGCCGCAAGCTTCTTAACTTCGTCGTCAGTTAAGTCCTTAACACGAGTGTCAGGATTAACTTCAGCTTCGGCCAGGATACGGTTTGCAC
This sequence comes from bacterium, assembly GCA_963657995.1. GTDB lineage: Bacteria > Bacillota > Clostridia > Lachnospirales > Lachnospiraceae > Otoolea. The sequence continues at coordinate 8,469 of CAVKOQ010000006.1, read as the reverse complement.
TTGCTCTACCGATACCGTAGATGTAAGTCAAGCCGATCTCTACGCGTTTCTCTCTTGGTAAATCGACACCTGAAATACGAGCCATGTGTGTAGTACACCTCCATTAGTTTTTCTTACTTCTTCGTTGATAATGTATAAATTTGCTTTAACTACTTAACAACTCATCCGAGTGGTTCCAAGTAGTAAGCGGTGCGAAAAAATAGGTGCTAAATCAAATTAGCCCTGTCTTTGTTTGTGCTTCGGATTCTCACAGATTACTCTGATACTGCCTTTTCTCTTGATGATCTTGCACTTTTCGCAAATTGGTTTAACCGATGATCTAACCTTCACAGCAATTCTCCTTTCCGTAATAGTCCTAACTAGGACCTACAATTATTCATGACCTATTGCAGTCCTTTTGGTCGGACTTACAGGTACATCAGGCTCACTAACGCCCCATGCCGTGAGATGACAAAAGGGCGGACCTTACCTGATGCTTCAACAAAGTTCGCTAAAGCATTATAACATTTAAAATTCTATAATGCAAGCGAAATTTATACTTATCTCAATATTTTTATGATGCAAAGGTCAAAATATTTTCTTAACCTTAAATCATTTTTATCGAGATAAAAACAAGTTATTATTTATCTCTCCAGATGATTCTTCCCTTAGAGAGATCGTATGGTGACATTTCCATTGTAACCTTGTCACCCGGAAGAATACGGATATAATTCATGCGAAGTTTTCCGCTGATCGTAGCCAGTACGATATGTCCGTTTTCTAACTCTACTTTAAACATGGCGTTTGGAAGCTTTTCAGCTACTACGCCCTCAATCTCGATTACATCTGCTTTCGACATTCTATATACCTCCCTGCAATGATTTCTTTATGAAATACCGGATCACCTCGTCCATAACTGCTTCTCTATCTGCAAGTTTAGATGCCATGTCCTCATCCCGTTTGTAGGATAACTGCACATGCTTTTTCTTCTTGCGTTTTGGCCCAGCTACGGTTTTGGTGCGTCCGTCTGCCAGATACACATACTGTGCATCTTCTCTGACTATGATATAATATGTACCTTTGTCGTGACCCGCGAGCGAGCGGACCAGACAGCCTAATCCATACTCTGACATTCTGATCTCCGTTTTCTTAGATAGGAATTTCTGAAAGCATTCTTAAAACACTATGATATGCTCACAAAAATTCCGTGCCTTCTTTTATAAAGATAAGATCTCAGGTTCTCCTTCTGTGATAAGAATCGTATTTTCGTAATGAGCTGCCCAGCCACCGTCTTCAGTCATGACAGTCCAGTCATCATCGAGCCATACTACTTCGTAGCTGCCCTCGGTGATCATCGGCTCAATGGCCAGTGTCATACCCGGCTGTAAGAGGATGCCTTTTCTCTTTCTTGCGAAATTCGGGACCTCCGGATCCTCATGAAGATGGGAACCGATACCGTGACCAACAAGATCTCTGACAACACCGAAGCCGAAACTCTCGGCATATTTCTGTATAGCAGCAGAGATGTCGTTGAGATGATTTCCGGCTTTGGCGAACTTGATTCCCTCAAAAAAGCTCTGTCTGGTAACTTCTATAAGCTTTTTTGCATCATCGTCTATCTCGCCGATGCCATAAGTACGGGCTGCATCTGAGTGATAGCCTTTATAAATAACACCTGCATCCAGACTGACGATATCTCCCTCATCAAGAAAATGTTCCTTATGTGGGATTCCATGTACAACCTCATCATTGACAGAGACACAGATTGAAGCAGGGTAGCCGTTGTAATTTTTGAACGAGGGAATACAGCCATAGCTGCGGATTATCTCCTCTCCCATATGATCAATATCCCAGGTAGACATGCCAGGCCTTAAATTCTTCGCCAGTTCCTCATGCGTTTTGGCGAGAATTCTTCCCGCCTCACGCATAAGTTCTATTTCCCTGGGAGATTTTATCGTAACCGCCATATTTTAAGCTCCCAAAATATCTGTAATGTTCTTAAATACTGCTTCCATGGTCTGTGTACCATCTACGGTATGAAGAACACCTTTTTTCTCATAATATTCAATCAGTGGGTGTGTCTGATCGTGATATACTTCCAGACGTTTCTGTACAGTTTCCGGCTTATCGTCATCACGAAGTACCAGTTCAGAACCGCACTTATCACAGATTCCGTCTTTTTTCGGTGCTGCAAACTGAATATGATATGTTGCACCGCATTTCAAACATGCACGACGTCCTGCCATGCGGTTAACGATATTCACATCAGGTACATTTACATTAAGTGCGAAATCAATCGCCTCGCCGCTTGCTGCCAATGCCTCTGTCAGACTCTCTGCCTGAGGGATTGTTCTTGGAAATCCATCCAGGATATAGCCATTCTTGCAATCGGCCTCATGAATCCGATCAAGAAGCATGCCGATCGTTACTTCATCTGGTACTAAAAGTCCTTGATCGATGAACGATTTTGCTTTTTTACCCAGTTCCGTACCTGCCTTAATATTGGAACGGAAAATATCTCCTGTAGAAATATGCGGGATGTCATATTTCTCTGCAATCTTCTGCGCCTGAGTTCCTTTACCGGCTCCCGGTGCTCCTAACATAACAATCTTCATAATGGTTACAATCTCCCTATATACAACAGAATCGCCTCCAGGCAGGAGCTGTCCACGGCCACCTCCAGCCGTTAATGAAGAGAGCTCCCGCCCAGAAAGCGAGTGTCTTAGTCGTTTAAGAATCCTTTATAGTTGCGAACCAGCATCTGCGATTCGACTGCTTTAATTGTCTCAAGCACAACTCCTACGATAATGATAAGTGATGTACCTCCAAATGAAAGTCGGCTCACGGAGAACAGACCAGAGACGATAATTGGAACCAGGCAGACAATAATAAGTCCACATGCACCAATTAATATGATATACTCCAGAATTCCATCCAGATAATCAGATGTTGGTTTTCCTGGGCGGATACCCGGGATGAAACCACCGGATTTTTTCATGTTGTTTGCTACTTCAAGCGGATTAAATGTAATTGAAGTATAGAAATACGCAAATACAATAATCAGTGCAATGTAGACAATCAAACCTACTGAATAAACCGGTCTCTCCGGATTGAACCATGAACTGGAGTTAAGTGCAAGAAGAATCTTTCCACCGATTGTCTCGTAATTAACCTGGAAAAATCCGGCAATCACAACCGGGAAAGACATCAGGGACGAAGCAAAGATAACAGGAATAACACCTGCAGTATTTACTTTCAACGGGATGTTGGTAGACTGGCCGCCAACCATTTTACGTCCCTGCATCTTTTTAGAATACTGAACAGGAATTCTACGTTCTGCATCCTGAAGGATAATAACAAATACAACCATTGCCACAATGACTGCTACGATGATAACACCTGTTACAACCGCAACTGCCACGATCTTTCCCTGAAGGAAACGCTCGTAAAGCGTAATCATGTCACTTGGTATGGTTGAAATGATATTAAACAAAAGAACGATAGAAATACCGTTTCCGACACCATTTTCGGTAATTCTCTCACCGATCCACATAAGCATGGCACTACCGGCTGTCATTGTAACAATGGCAACAACGACGTTCATTGCGGTAAAATCAACTAAAAGTCCTTTACCACCGAAGCCAATAGCCATAGCAATGGATTGCATCAGTGCCAGTGCAACCGTAAGGTAGCGCGTATATTCCGCAATCTTCTTTCTTCCGTCTTCACCTTCCTGCTGCATCTCCTCTAATTTAGGAATTGCAATAGTCAGAAGCTGCATGATGATGGATGAAGTGATGTACGGGGTAATGCTCAATGCGAATACCGACATGTTCGTAAACGAACCGCCGGTAATCGTATTGAAGAAACCAAACGCATCATTGGACTGTCTTGTGAACAGTTCCTGAAAAAATGTTGTATTTACTCCGGGAATCGGCAGCTGCGATCCGATACGGGTCACAACCAGCATAAAGAATGTATAGAGGAGCTTCTCTCTAACCTCTTTTATCTTAAATGCATTCTGGAGCGTTTTTAACATATTAGATCACCTCGCAGGTACCGCCAACGGCTTCGATCTTAGCTTTTGCGCCTTCACTTACCGCATCAACCTTTACGTTCAGCTTCTTAGTCAACTCACCGTTGCCAAGGATCTTAACGCCATCACGTGGGTTCTTTACAATGCCTGCTTCGATTAATGTTTCAACAGTAACAACTGTATCGTTCTCGAATCTCTCAAGAGCACTTACGTTGATACCAACGATAGTCTTAGAATTTCTGTTTGTGAAGCCTCTCTTCGGGAGACGTCTGTATAACGGCATCTGACCGCCTTCAAATCCTGGTCTAGGAGCACCAGAACGAGCTTTCTGTCCTTTATGTCCCTTACCAGCAGTCTTGCCATTGCCTGATGCGTGGCCGCGGCCTCTTCTGAAGCTGTCGCTGTGCTTAGAGCCAATCGCCGGCTTTAAATTGGATAAATCCATGACTGCACCTCCTTGAAAATATCTTAGATTTCCTCTACTTTAACTAAATGTCTAACATTCTGGATCATGCCTCTGATTGCGGCGTTGTCCGGCTGCTCAACTGTCTTGCCAGTCTTGTTTAAACCAAGTGCTGCAACAGTTGCTCTCTGCTTCGGGATAGCGCCAATAGGAGACTTAACCAATGTGATTTTTAACTTCTCTGCCATTTTTATCTCCTCCTATTAGTTCAGAATCTCTTCTACAGACTTACCACGAAGTTTTGCAACCTCTTCCGGAGTCTTTAAAGAGCCTAAGCCAGCCAGGGTGGCAAGAACTACATTTGCCTTGTTATTGGAACCAAGGGATTTTGTACGGATGTTCTTGTAACCAGCCAGTTCCAGTACGGCACGTGCCGGACCACCAGCGATAATACCGGTACCTTCCGGAGCCTTCTTCAGAAGTACGTGAGCGCTTCCGAATTTGCCGAGGAAATCATGCGGGATGCTGTTATTGCTGTCGAACGGAACCTCCATCAGGTTTCTGGCAGCTGCCTCTTTGCCCTTGCGGATTGCTTCCGGAACTTCAGCAGCTTTTCCCATACCAGCACCAACGTGGCCGTTTTTATCTCCAACTACTACTAATGCGGAAAAACGCATTGTACGTCCGCCCTTAACAGTCTTGGATACACGTTTGATTGCCACTACAGTATCCTCTAACTCAAACTGGTTGGCATCAATTTTTGTACGTTTCATGTGTATGTTCTCCTTCCTACTAGAATTCCAGACCAGCCTCGCGGGCTGCATCTGCTAATGCCTGAACTTTACCGTGGTAAATAAATCCGCCTCTATCGAAGACAACTTCTTTAATACCTTTTTCAAGCGCTCTCTTAGCGATTACAGTTCCAACATAAGCTGCTGCTGCAACATCGTTCGTCTTCTCCAGTTCAGCTTTTACTTCCTTCTCAGCAGTAGAAGCTGCAACTAAAGTTTTTCCAACTGTATCATCAATGATCTGAGCATACATATGATTATTGCTTCTGAACACTGCTAAACGCGGTCTCTCAGCTGTGCCTGAAAAACGATTGCGTAATCTAGCGTGTTTCTTAACGCGAACTTCGCTTCTTGACTGTTTGCTAACCATCTTCACACTCTCCTTAATTATTTCTTACCAGTCTTACCAACTTTACGTCTGATAACCTCATCGGCATACTTAATACCTTTGCCCTTGTACGGCTCAGGTCTTCTCTTATCCCGAATCTCAGCTGCATACTGGCCAACTTTTTCTTTGCTGATACCTTTAACAGTGATCTTGTTCTGACCATCCAGAACAGTCTCGATGCCTTCCGGATCTTCCATCTCTACTGGATGAGAATAACCAAGGCTGAGAACCAGTTTTTTGCCCTGTTTAGCTGCTCTGTAACCAACACCGTTAACTTCCAGCACTTTCTCATAGCCCTCTGTTACACCATGAATCATGTTGTTAATTAAGGTTCTTGTCAGACCGTGTAAAGATTTCATTTTCTTTAAGTCGTTCGGTCTGGTAACTACGATATGACCATCCTCTTCTTTGATTGTCATCTCAACCGGGAGTTCTCTCTCAAGAGTTCCCTTCGGACCTTTTACAGTCACTAAATTGTTCTCTGCGATTGTTACGGTTACGCCCGCTGGAATCGCAACTGGCATTCTTCCGATACGTGACATGCCTATTTACCTCCTACTTAGATTTTCGGAGAAGCCTTGGCGGCTTCTCTGTTTTCAGTTGTCTATCTATTGTCTAAACCGATGATGAAGCTTTCGGCTTACCAAACGAATGCAAGTACTTCTCCGCCTACGCCGAGTTCTCTTGCCTGTTTGTCAGTGATTACGCCCTGGTTGGTAGAGATGATAGCTACACCTAAACCACCAAGTACCTTCGGCATATCTTCCTTGTTTGCGTAGATACGCAGACCCGGTTTAGAGATTCTCTTGATGCCGGTAATGATTTTCTCATTTTTGTCTTTGCCGTACTTTAAGGTAATACGGATTGTCTTGAAATTGCCGTCCTCAACAACGTCATATTTCTTAATGAAACCTTCCTTTACCAGGATGTCAGCGATTGCTAATTTCATCTTGGAAGACGGAACATCTACTGTATCATGTTTTGCAGTATTTGCATTACGAATTCTTGTAAGCATATCTGCAATCGGATCGCTCATTGTCATTTTGAGTGTGCCTCCTTATAATTTGACTACCACTTATCGTAAGTGGGTTTCGATGGGTTTGGGAACACCCGAAGGTGTTATCCAAGTTGCTTTCGGCTTACCAGCTTGCTTTCTTTACACCCGGAATCTCGCCCTTGTAAGCTAATTCACGGAAGCAAACTCTGCAGATGCCGTATTTTCTTAAATATGCATGCGGACGACCGCAAATTCTGCAGCGGCTGTACTCTCTGGTGGAGAATTTTGCAGGACGCTGCTGTTTAATCTTCATTGAAGTCTTAGCCATGATAAATCCTCCTATTATTTAGCAAATGGCATGTTGAACTGAGTTAACAGCTCACGTGCTTCTTCATCGGTATTTGCAGTGGTAACGAAGATGATATCCATACCTCTTACCTTATCTACTTTATCATACTCGATTTCCGGGAAGATAAGCTGCTCTTTGATACCCAGAGCGTAATTGCCTCTGCCGTCAAATGCGTTCGGATTTACACCACGGAAGTCTCTAACTCGCGGAAGAGCCAGGTTGATCAGACGATCAGCGAACTCATACATCTTCTCGCCACGCAGAGTTACTTTACAGCCGATAGCCATACCCTCTCTGATCTTGAAGTTAGCGACAGACTTTTTAGCCTTTGTAAGAACTGCCTTCTGACCAGTGATAATTTCCATATCTCTTACAGCAGAGTCCAGAACTTTAGCATTTTCTTTTGCCTCGCCAACACCCATGTTGATAACAATCTTGTCCAGCTTCGGCACTTCCATGATATTTTTATATCCGAATTTTTTGATCATAGCGTCTACGATTTCGCTCTGATACATTTCTTTTAATCTAGCCAATTTTAACGTTCCTCCTCTCTGTATTAGTCAATTACTTTACCGGTTGCTTTTGCAACACGGACTTTTTTGCCGTCTTCAACTTTGAAGCCAACTCTTGTAGCCTTGCCATCAACAACCAGCATAACGTTAGAAATGTCCAGTGCACCTTCCTGATGAATGATGCCGCCCTGCTGATTTGCTGCTGAAGGTTTGGAATGCTTTGTTACCATGTTGCATCCCTCAACCAGGACTGTATTCTTCTTTACATTAACGGAAAGAACTTTTCCGGTTTTGTCTTTGTCTTTACCTGTGATAACCTTTACCAGGTCGCCTTTTTTAATCTTATGCACAGCTGACACCTCCTACAGTACTTCCGGAGCCAGGGAAACAATCTTCATAAACTGTTTCTCACGAAGCTCTCTTGCAACCGGCCCAAAAATACGGGTTCCTCTCGGGTTCTTGTCATCTTTGATGATAACTGCTGCGTTCTCATCAAATTTGATGTAGGAACCGTCTTTACGACGTGCGCCCTTAACGGTACGTACGACAACGGCCTTAACTACATCGCCTTTCTTTACAACACCGCCTGGTGTTGCATCTTTAACGCTGGCAACGATTACATCGCCAATATTTGCATATCTTCTAGTAGAGCCGCCCATAACGCGGATACAGAGTAATTCTTTCGCACCGGTATTGTCGGCAACCTTTAATCTGGTCTCCTGCTGAATCATGCCCAATACTCCTTTCTGATTTAGAAATTATCTCGCTTTCTCGATAATTTCGACGAGTCTCCATCTCTTATCCTTGGATAACGGTCTAGTTTCCATTACCTTTACAGTATCACCGATACCGCACTCGTTGTTCTCGTCGTGTGCTTTTAATTTATAAGTTCTCTTAACGATCTTACCGATTAAAGGATGTTTTACGTGGTTTTCGATAGCAACTACGATTGTCTTATCCATCTTGTTGCTTACTACCTTACCGGTACGTGTTTTTCTAAGATTTCTTTCCACG
>CAVKOQ010000005.1:0-45935 GCA_963657995.1 bacterium | reverse complement strand
GGTATGCGGAAAAGGGCGATAATCAGTTCAGTTCAGTTCAGTTCAGTTCAGTTCAGTTCAGTTCAGGAGGCTAATTGCACCCTTTTTGGTCCGGGGGGGGTACTGTCAACATCGGAATATATAAAAAGGAATCAACATATGTATACAGTGTTTAACTGTATACATATGTTGATTCCTTTTTTTGCTTTAAAACAATACTACGGCAAAGCAATTTAGGAGATGTTTGTATGATAGATGAAAAAAAATTAAAGAAAAAAACATGTTTTTTTTGTCTGGTGCTGATGTCGATTATGATACTTGGAGGATGCAAAAACAGCACTTCTGAGAATACAGAAGACAGCACGACGGAAAATGAAAATATCCTCTATGTAAAAGAGGCACCAGAAGATTTAACAGATGATTTAAAGGTAATCCGTGAAAAAGGTATTTTGAGAGTGGGGATTCAGAATGGAGATTTGCCATATTTTAGTAAGGATCCTGTAAGCGGAGAGTTAAGTGGAGTAGATGTGGACCTGGCCTATGAAGCGGCAGGCCGCATATTTGGATGTACACCGGATGAAGCTAAAGAAAATGACGCGGTAGATATCCAGTTGGTAAATGCAGACAGTGCCGGACCACTTTTATATGATGAAAAAATAGATTTGGTCATAGGAGAAAAGACGATTACAGATCCATTTACAGAGGAGCTAAACAATCGGGAAGCTGTGGCCAGAGAAAGTTCAGAAAGTCAGGGCGGCGATGACGAAACTCCTGATGAGACGGCACCGGAAGTATTTAAAGAGGCATGGCCGGAACAGTTCTCAGACGATGACTCACAAAGCGACATTCCAGAAATCGGTAGTTCAGACGTTGATGATGCAGATATCGACATCTCTGAGCTTGATGCACTCGATCCTACACCTGAACCTACACAGTACTGGGATTTTACCGGTGAATACGAGACCGGAAGAGTGATTACAGTACTGCCTAAAAATGAAGGGCTAAGCACTCAGATGAACCGCATGATCAAGGAACTTGTCAATAGCGGAAAGATACTTAAGCTTAACGAAAAATACGAAAACAACGATAACGAAAAACAGCAGTAAACAAATGTTTAAAGAGGAGAGAGATTATGACAAAATACAAAAGCCTTATCGTGACTACGATTTTGTCTATGGCCGCATTAGCCGGTGCTGTGACAACCGGAGTTGTGAAAAATAAAAGTATGACGTCCTCTTTTGAGGGCGATGGCTACTTTGTCTGTGTATCTGAGACCGAGGAAGGGCTAAGTGCAGAGCCGGTATATTTTTCGGCCGGAACAAAATATAAGAAGACGTATCCGGACGAAACAGCGTTCAAGGATATACGCGGAAACAAATATACAGTAGATCAGGACAGCTTTGTTCATTATCAGGATGGATCTATGAGTGCCCTGACATCAGGTGTTGTTCTTAACCTAGATGATGTCAACGGTGGCCTCATCAATACCTACTCATTTGATGCCGGCACTGTACTGGCATCTAGTGGAAATGGCTACGTGGCAGAAAACAATGGATCCTCGATTGAATTTGACAATTATGTATGGAAATTGAGTGATGACAGATACTACCTTTATTCTGACAATCTTCAGATTGAAACAATAAATGGTACTATGCAGGATATGACGAATGGAGTTCAGGTCGATTATCTGGAAGAAGGTATCATAAGACTTTCGTCTGAAAACAGCGTATGGCAGGGAATCGCATCTGGTGCCAGAGCGGTGACAGAAAATGGCGTGGTACTTTCATTCAATGACAAGGTAATAACCGATGCCCAGGGAAATCAAAGAATGACACTGGGAGAAATACTGCTGGACGCAGATGACAATATCAAAGTACAGTCAGCCGAAGACTGGGTTCCACCGCAGTTTGAATTTAACACAGCTGACGGTGAAGACGGACAGGCTGGTGTTGATGGTGCATCCGGACAGGCCGGTGTAAATGGTGAAAATGGTGCAACCGGTGTATCTGGTCAAACCGGAGAAGGCGGAATTGATGGTGACGAAGGAAATTCCGGAGACGATGGAAGCGAAGGATCCAATGGTTCAAGCGGAAGAAACGGAAGTGCCGGAAACAACGGTAAATCCGGTGGAAATGGTGCACACGGATCCATTCCGCAGAATCAGGCAACAGAACAGGCAACAATTTCACTGACATCATTTGATGTAGATGCGGGCGAGGCCAGCGGAAGCATCAGAATAATCGATGAAGATGGAGTATTGGAGCCGGATACAGGTAGTATCAAGGTCATCAATATGTCCAGCGGACAGGAAATTACAGCATTGATTGATGGAATCGAGCCGGCGGAGATGATGACATTTTCAGCGGATGATGAATACAACTTTACTATCAGCAACCTGAACGCAGATACACAGTATCGACTGGTTGTAACCTCAGGATATAGTCTTTCAGACGGTGCAAGTACATCCGGCGGAAAGAAAGACTTTGTAAACAGGACATTCTATACAGACTCAACCGGTATAAACCTTAACCTAGAGTATGCGACAACAACCGGATTCACCTTTACATTGGAGAAGAAGGAATATGCGCAGATTAGTTCAGCACAGATTACGTTTAAGGATAAAGATGGATCAGAACTCTTTAGCGATAATTACTCTTTATCAACAGGAGAAACTGAGTATACGGTAAATCTCAAGACAGAGACGAGCATGTCAGAATCAAGCCTGGCAAATAATACATATACCGTAATAATGAAGCTGACAGGTTCAGGAATTGACAAAGAAGTAACTCAGAAGTGGAAAACCCTAAAGCAGAAACCAAAACTTGGTACTCCTCAGGTAAATGTAAACAGCGGCGGATATTTTGAAATCACTCAGCCGATTGAGAGTGATCCGAATAATGCATTGACAGGATATCGTTATGAAGTTTACAGAAACAATATACTGATTAAGACAGTTACCAGCACAAATAATGAACGTGTTCCACTTTATCTGGAAACCGGTGTAATCGAACGTCTGCAGAGCTATACATTAAAAACGATTGCTACCTACTATGATAATGAAAAGTCACAGGAGTTAGAGAGTGGTTGGTCACAGGCGTTCCGTATGGATGATCAGGGTGATGCACTTGTATACTTTGTTCATGCAGATGAAACCAATGACATGGTAAATGAAAAGCTGGTAAGTGAAAGTGATGAGTATATTCATCAGTCCACTATCTGGGGAACCGTGGTTATAAAGCCGAAGAATCTGGACATTGTGGTGGATGACAATCATGATTTGACAGTTACCTTGGAAAGCAGCGAAAATTATCATAGAACATGGACATTTAACGACAGTGATTATATAGGATCGACAGGCTCAATCCTTGTTCCGATTCATGCCAACGGTTTGAAAGCAGCTACCAGCTATCGTATCTTTGTCAATGGCTGGGCAAGAAGTACTACAGGAACAGACAGCACTCATGAAACACAGGTATATCTGGGTGATTATTCTGTAACGACTTCAGCATATGAAATCAACACTACTATATCACTGACCCGAGTAGCAGGAGATATCAATGCCAGCTTTACGGCACGCATGGAGATGAAGACAGATGATGGTTATCCTACAGTAGAAACAAAGGTTCTTGATCAGTTGGAATTCTGTCTCTATCAGGGAAGCAGTGCCGACGGAGTGTTGATCGGAACATTTACCCTGAATGATACAAACAAGGATAATAACGTAAGTTCTATCTCTGATTCGTATCTGAACAAAACTAATGCGGATGAACAGCTTACAATCACGAATGCAGATTTCAATATTTCAAACAGTGCACTGACAGCCTCATCTTACTATCTGGAGGTAAATGCGGCTTATGACTACACAGCATCGTTTTATGAGACCTCAGGCGGTACTGAAGCCACAGGTGAAAACCTCTCAGGTTTTAAGAATGAACTTCCTTATATCCTGGGTGGTGTGCAGCTGCCGATCAGCAACGCACTTCCGTCTCTTCCACAGCCAAATGATGAGGCAGTAGTGGTGACTAAGATTAAAGCAAGTGAGCTTAAGAACAACACCGCATATTCAGCTGCGGAAATTCAGAATCAGCTTGAATATCTTGATGATGATACGATTGTTGGTTATCGTCTTCAGGCGAGACTTAACAATGACAATGGCTATGCCCGCACGATTCGGTATTTTGGGTTCAAAACAAAAGAACTGAATTCCTTTGACAAGATGGCAACAGGAGTGACGGATGCGGTCAGCTGGGGTGAACAACACTATGATTTTGCCTATCCGATTCAGGTGCCTGATGGATCTGGTATGCCGCCACTGCAGGTATTGTTTTTGAAAGCACCATCCAATGCGACTGCGTCCACATATCAGGGACTTGACAATTCAAGTACAGATGAAAAATACAGAGATACCAATTATATAAAGGGAGTCGCAAAGACCGCTGACGGAGTACCATATGAGGAAAACATTGAAGGTTATAAGACAGTGTTTACCGGAGGTATAACCGACGGATTACAAAGAGGATATCATTATACATTTGGATTTAAGGTTCGTATGCAGGTTGAAAATACACAGGTGCTTTATCCGGATGAGTATAAGCAGGAGATTGTAAGTGGTACAACAGGACTTTTGTCTTCACAGTCAATTGGATCACCTCGTCAGTCGACTAACGTAAAGATGTATCTTAAGGAAACGATAGGAGCAGGAACCGATATAGATCCATATAAAACTGTCTGGATCCTTAAAAATGCCAAAGATGTGGATAATACCTGGAGTGATACATATGATGGCAATGATTCTGATAATTCGGGCAGTAATTATAAGAGCGGACTAAGGGTTATCAGCAATGATGGCTATACTCTTAATCCTGATATCTCAAAACAAGTTGACGACACATATCAGATAACTGTACCAACAGGAAACAGAACAATGCGGTATCAGTTTAAGATGTACCAGCAATACTATGATGCAAATGACGAAGACGAAACGACGACAGCCAGCGGTCAATTCCTGGCGGCACATGAGTATGCAGCACCAGGAGAACTGACACTTTATAACGATGGAGACACATCAACCGGAAATATAGCAGTATCAGCTTCATTCCCTAGCGCGAGCAATGATGTGACCATTACCCTGATGTCCAGCAACAACGCACTGCTGAATCGTATTATCAGGGCAAACTTAGAACTGATAGATCAAAATGACGGATTGAACAAAGGAGTTGTATTTAAAAATGCGTACACCCCGTCAGCTACTTCAGGAAACACGCGTACAGTGACGCTTGATTTGACAGTTGTAAAACAGAAAGTTCATGATTTGGGAGGAAACTATTCTATTAATATCAGCTTGGAATATGCAGATGGAAGATATGGAATAGTTGATCTTGCAAACAGCAGTTCAGGAAACTATGCTGCGAAAATGCTTGACAGTGATTATTTTATGAATAGTTATTATACGAATACCGTGGCTTATGGAGATAAGTATGCAGTAAGCAGTATGAATCTGACTTATCTGACTAATGGTGGTTATAAGATAGAAGAGAATATCAATTCAACAGCTGCTTCGGCAGATCAACGTCTCAAATTGCAGTCTAAGTATGATAATAACTACAGCTCTGGAAATGACTGTTGGTATGACATGGATATTTTCTACGGAAAATCAGGTGCAGAGTGGCTTAAAGATGGTAGCAAAGAAGGCAATGGCTACAAGATGACATTTTGTAAGATCAAGAGCCAAGAAGATAAGCTTAAGATAAGCAAGATTACAACCGGAACTGGTAGTAGTGATATGATTAATATCACTTCCTTGCAACCATCTATGAACTGGGTAGTCCTTACAACGGGTATTACCTCGGTGACACAGCAAATTTCAACAAGCAGTTATTTGCTCATAGATGCACCGGCAAAAAACACCGTGCTCGGTAAAGATAACAATAATAACAATATAATTGCAGATGGAATTACTAAATATATAAGTGCGAAAGTCTATAAGTTAAATGACGGTGATGATATCAATACTGATGTGTCAGAACTAAGCCGTGTATGGCAGATGTCATTCCCTATTAATGATACGAATACCACTTATTATTTGGATGAAACACACATGTCTGACTATTTTATGAAAGAAGGTACACTGAAAAAAGATCAGAGATATAAGTTAGTGTATTCTACATGGACAAAAGATGCAGATGGAAGTATCACAGAGAAAACGATGCTTGGCCGTAATACAAGTAATAACTTGGCAAACTATGTATTTAGAACTATTGAAAATATAGAGATTACAGACGGCAATGCAGAGTCAATAATTTATGACACATATTGGAAGAAGTCTGTAGATATCAGCTATGAAATCAGCAGAGTTAAGGGATTTGATCTTACCTATGAGCTGCGACAGTATAAGCTTGGAGATGGCAGTCAGGCAGTGGCAGGTTACAATCCTACTATGCTTACAAGCTGGACACATGATGAGATCATGAGAGATCTGCTTGGGTATGAATATGATTTGGAAACCGGCACATGGAAGAAGGGTGATATTACCTGGTCTCTGTCTGGCAGCATGACAGAGACGCTGAATCTGGCACCGGGCAAATTCATGGTACCCGGATATGACTATATTCTTGTTGTAGATGCAAAGAGTGGAGGTTCTTCTGTCAGTTCAGGGGCAATGAATATTTTGATTTCGTGGCAGCCACTCAGACAACCTACAGGTAATGTTTCGTTTAGAATTGAAAGCGGAAATACTCTATATGCGGATGTCAGCCTTTCCGATCCGAATCGTATCGTAGTAGCAGATACTGGTGCGGCAAGAGCACAATATCTGGTCGCTTATCGTGAAGCTGGAACTGAATCCTGGACATATTTAAATTCATATAATGTCAATGTTAGCTCAAGCGTAAAGATTGCGACAGGCGATAATAACCTTAAGAAGACCTGGGAAGTCGGCATATTTGCAGCTACAGATCAGAATAATACAGGAAATGCGCTTGCACTTACAAAAGATTCGTTTGAGCGAATGGAACCTAATGAGCAGGAAAAATACCTTATTACCAGTACAAAAAAAGAGGGTATAGAATCATGGGGCGGATCTATTGGTTTGGCCAATATCTCACTAGACGGAGCAGGATTGACGCTGAACCTCTCAACCAGCTATGGTCTTGACAAAATCTCAAGAGTAGAGTATTCACTGCTTCCTCTTTCTGAGACGGATCAGACGGACAGTCAGATCTCAGGCGTTGTGACCAAGACAGGTACTTCTATATTTACAACATATAACTCAAATACATTGAGCCAGTACGATATTTTGACAATTCCTGTAGGTATCAAGGCAAGCTCAGGAACAAACAAGACAGTTTGGTTGATCACGATGCAGCTGTTTGCAGACAGCGATTCGGAAACACCGATCAAGTCATACTCGGCTCGTATACCTTATTAATAAAACCGGGAGGTAGAAACAGTGGCACGAAAATTAAGCAGCAAAGTGAAGAAATCCTTTGGAATCTTCAGTGGCATAGTGCTTGCTGGCATGGGGGGCATGGGTGGAGCCGTGCTCCACGTTTCCGGCGCTGTGAGTGATCAGTATGCCATGGATGTGGGGTCTCTGGTTTATGACAATGCCTACAGCATGATCAATCTTGAAAGCACCGGAGAAGTACACCGGGAGCTCAGCGGAGACTGGTGCCTTAAGATAGACGGAGGAGAAAAGTATAACCTTGGAAACAAAACTGTGGCCTATGAGCCGCAGAACGACTCACTTAAGGTTTTTGGCGGTGGCTGGCAGTTCAAAGAAGATGGAACTGTAGTCAAATTGTCAGCATTTGAAGAAATTCCGTTATCGGACAGTGGATTTATCAAGCTGTCCGAACGGAAATATGTACTGATTGGCAGTGATATTCATGATTCAAGCGGAGAAGTGAATGCAGATGGTTTTCTGTATATTATCGCAGATAAGGCCGGAAATGCACACATGATGAACGACGTCATGAATGTAACTGCCATGGACAAAATGATTTTATCAGAAGGTGATTTTCAGTATAATGTCGCCGAAGAGACTCTTGCTCTGGGAGAAAATATAGTGGATCTGCAGTCGATCATGTCTGCACTGAACGTAGTGGAAGATCCGTTTAATCTTGGAAACAAGAAATATTCTTACACAATCCGAGGCGGTAACGGTGGCACCGGTGGAAACGGCGGAGCTGGTGGCACTGGTGGCAAAGGCGGCAACGGTGGAACCGGTGGCGCCGGCGGAATGGGTGGCTATGGCGGCTACGGCGGTAAAGGCGGAACCGGTGGAGACGGCGGAAACGGCGGAAATGGTGGAGACGGCGGAGCCGGCGGAAACGGCGGAGCTGGCGGAGCTGGCGGAAACGGCGGAGCTGGTGGCTCCATAGATGGAAGCAATGATAGCCAGAACATCACCGGACGTATGGGAATGTATATCAAGAACATTGAAAAGACATCCAACAAACTGACAGTTCACTTCAAAATCAATGATACTTTCGGAAATTATGGTGATATTGAAATCAGAGTAAAACCGGTAAGCGGAAGCGGAAGTGAAGTGGTAAAGAATGTCGGTCCTGATGATGATGAGATTACATTTACCGATCTTACAGCAGGAAAGAGATACTCTGTTACTATCGGTTATTATGACGAAGAAAATGATGGTGTGTTCAGGGCAATGGACGTCATGCGTGTGACTACAGAAGATGTCGAGGTTTCCTTCTATATCACAGATATTACTTCAAAAGAAATAGGCTACAGTGTTCAGTTGGATGAAGATTATGTTACATCCTATGTGCGGGTTGTAGTAAGCGAACATACTGAAAGAATAGATCAGGAGCTGAATAAGATGAGTGCGGTTGATACCGTAGCCGCTGTCAAAGACGGCTATGCCGGAACTATCAATATCTCTGGTCTTAGTGACAAAAAATACAAACTGGAACTGCAGGTATCTGACAATGGCTCTGCCTGGACCACCATAAAGAAAACAACCGCAGTGGTAGCAGATGATTCAACCGATGATGATGAGGATGACAGCAGTTCGAGCAACAGCAGTAGTTCGAACAGTTCGAACAATACTTCGGCTATATCGAACGATTCAAGCAGCAACTCAAACAGCAGTTCAAATAGCTCGACTAACAGCACGAACAGCAGCTCAAACAGCAGCACGAACAGCAGCTCGAACGGCAACTCAAACAGCAGCACGAACAGCAGCTCAAACAGCAGCACGAACAGCAGCACGAACAGCAGCTCGAACAGCAACTCAAATAGCAGCTCAGATAACTCGACTAGCAGCACGAACAGCAGCAGCGAAAAAAGCAGTTCGAGCGATTCGAGTGAAAGCAGCAATTCGAACAGCTCAGACAGCAGTTCAGACAGCAAGGAAAAAAGTAGCACCGGTTTAGGAGCTAGTGATAGTGATGACAAATCATCCGGAGAGGATAGCAGTAGTTCTGATTCAGAATAAAAACTAAAGAAAAGAGGGATAGAGATGGAAACTATTTTAGCAGCAACGCTTTCTTCAATAGGCTGGATGCTTGGTCTGGCATTTTTGGGAATAGGAATAGGCCTTGGCATCATGGGATCTAAGGCAGCTGAGGCGATAGGAAGAAACCCTGAGACCAAAAATGATGTTATTCAGAGCATCATGATAGTGGCAGTCGTACTGACTGTGCTGACACTTTTGCTTTTTGGTTTTGTATTTCTTTTATTATTTTTCAACCCGTTGACCATGTAGGAAAAAGGAGGAGAATATGCAGTATATTTTAATATTCATAACTGTATTTTTGATCATGCAGACAGTCATTCTCCTCTTCTTCTTTATGATTATCGGTACTGCTGAGGATGTGGCAGTACAGGTGAGAAAAACCTTCTTAAAAGAGATGGAAGTATTTGATGAGCTATATGAAGAAAAATCAGAAAAGCTTAAAGCAGTACAGGAAGAATATGAACGTTTTAACAGCAATATTCTTAAGAAGACAGAGTTAAAAACAGAGAATAAAACGACAAAAGAGGTGTCATCTCCTGTGCATATGTCAGATGTGCCGGCAGCAAAACTTGTAGGACGTGATTTTGCAAGCAATTATCGCAGTATAAGACATTCTTTTCGCCTGGATCCTGCAAACGTGATAAATGCAGTGGCTGAAAATAGTGTGACTGACGAGGAAACGGTTATTTACAGCCAAAAATTACAAAAACTCAATGAAAAACTTACCTTTGATGCGGTATTTAACCTGTCAGTATTAAACTCATGTGATCAGGAAGACGTACTTCGAAAAGTTCTTACAGAGGAAGAACAGTCATTGTTGGATGAATTTATAAAAAGAACAGGAAAGATGGATGCAGTTGCATTTCATGAATGGATACAGAGTGAGTTGTTCCTAAACAGTCCTGAACCGGTAATCTATGCAGGAAACGTAGATGAGATACCGCAGGGCGAGTACGAGGTTCATGAAGAGAAGACTATCTGCGAAGGAGTGCGCGTCCTGAAATCAGGAAAGATGTATGACTACAGTCTATAGGAGGGCATGCAATAACATTATGGCAAATTATATGGAAAAACTGATAGGGGAAAAAATCGCAGAGATTCAAAATGGAAGTAATGTACATGACGCAGGCCGTGTCACAGCGGTAACAGAATATATTCTGGAAGCTGAAGGACTGGAAAATGTGGCATTTATGGAGAAAGTAATCATTGCCGGACATTCAGAAGGATATATTAATTCCATTGGACGAAACAGTGTAAAGATTTCTGTGGTACGAAGAAATGCCCCTATCCATGTGGGAGATGTGCTGACAGCCACAGGCGAAGAGTTTAAAGCAATGTATTCACCATCTTCGATTGGTCATATCGTAGATATGTTTGGTACAGAATGTCTTCAGGATGGCTTATTTGAAGATGCAGTGCCGGTTGAAATAGAAAAAAAACCTATTCCGATTATGGAAAGAGGTACTGTCAAACGTCCACTTTTGACAGGAATAGCAGGTATCGACCTGTGTTATCCGATAGGAAGAGGACAAAGACAGCTTATTATTGGTGATAAAAAGACAGGTAAGACACAGATAGCACTGGATGCCATAGTAAATCAGAAAGGCAAGAATGTAATTTGTATTTATGTGGCTATCGGAAAAACCAAGAAAAATATTAAAGAGGTATATCAGAATCTTATGGCAAGAGGTGCTATGGATCACACCGTCATCATGGCAGCTTTTAATGACCAGATGGCACCGGTACTCTTTCTGACACCGTATGTGGCAGCTACTGTAGCAGAAAATTATATGATGGAAGGAAAAGATGTACTGTTAATTATCGACGATCTAAAGCGTCATGCGACGGTACACAGAGAGATTTCACTGCTTGCCGGTATGGTGCCTGGACGTGAAGCATATCCGCCGGATGTATTTTATATTCACTCAAGACTCCTAGAGCGCGGATGCCAGCATAGAAATGGCGGATCTATCACGATTCTTCCGATTGTTGAAACAAAAGGTGGAGATATCACCGGATATATTCCGACCAACATCATTTCAATTACAGATGGTCAGATAGTGCTTTCTAAGAAAAACTTTGATAAAGGCCAGAAGCCGGCTATACAGTACGGACTTTCGGTTTCACGTCTTGGAGGTGCAGTTCAGGATGCACCGGTTAAAAAGTTAGGTGCAAAGGTAAGACGCGAACTTTTGAGCTATCTTGAAACCAGAGAAGTATATGAGATGGCCAATATGGACGAGATGAGTCAGGAGATGAGAGATCGTCTGAAACGCGGAGCACAGATTCTTAAAGGATTAAATCAGCCAAAATTTGCACCGCAGGATCCGGCAGAGTTTCTTGAAAAGTTTAGTCAGATTTTGGAGGGCACTTATGAGTGTTAGAAATGTTGTAAAAGTCATGAATTTTCACGCACTTATCAGAGTGGACAACGCCAAGCGAAAGGCTGAGAAGTACCGTATGATGGAGGAACATCTCCAGAAGATGATGGCATCGATTTTATATAACCGCAACCTGATTCTGGATAAGAAGCTTCTTCTGCCTGATGAGAATGCACCAGTATGGAATATTTATCTGGGAAGTGATTTCGGCTTCTGCAATAACTATAACTCACTGGTCAATGAAAAGCTTTCAAAGGATAGTGAGAGCAAGAAGATTCTGATTGGAAGAAAACTTCATTGCAAAGATAAAGACAATATTTTGTTTTCATGTGAGTGTGCGGAGCTTGAATTCTGTTTTGATGAATTAAAGAAGATTTTAAAGGATGGTATCATAGGTCGCAAGTGTTCACAGATCAATATCATTTTTAATGAATATGTCAATACCAGCACTATCTATTTTAAGACAGAGCGTATTTACCCGGTGGAGACTGATGAAGAAGCAGGATATTATGATGATTACGCCATGGAAGGAGATGCAGGTAAGCTTTTAGCAGATCTTACGGCATCTTATGTAAATTATGAAGTGATGTTGGCTGTTGTCAGCGGACGTGCCGCGGAAAATGTGCTGAGGCAGAACACAACCACAGAGTCACTAAAAAAGATTGATGAGATCGAAGAAGAACAAGTCAAGGCAGCAAGACGTGAAAAGAATAACAAAGAATTTGAGAAAATCATAGAAAACTACGTCAAGAACCGGGCGTATAAGTAGGAGGAGAGTCATGATAGGAAAAATTATTTCTGTGTCTGATCTTGGAATAGAGATTCTTACCGATGGCAGCAGCGTGTCTGCGAGAGATATGCTCTACACGATTGTAGACGGGGAAAAACGACATTTTGAAGTTTGTGACGTATCCGGAAGCGTGGTAAATGCCATCCCGTTTGAGAGTACAAAAGGACTTAAGCGTGGTATGGACGTGGAGAAGGCAGAGCATGGACTTACGATGGAATATTCAGATCAGATTCTTGGAAGAGTATTCAATCCATATGGCCAGATGATAGACGAAAAACCACTTGAGAGTATCAATACGAAAAATGTATATCAGCCAAGCCCGGCACTCTCACAGATAGATGCAAACGGAGATATACTTTGGACTGGCATCAAGGTGCTTGATTTCTTTGCACCTATGAGAAAAGGCTTTAAGATGGGCCTTTTGGGAGGTGCAGGAGTTGGAAAAACTGTACTTATAAAAGAGCTTATTCACAACGTTTATCAGGGACTTGGTTCCAATTCAGTATTTATCGGTATAGGTGAGCGATCCCGTGAGGGCCGTGAGCTCTATGATGAGATGGAAGAAGCAGGACTTCTCGACAAGATGACCATGGTATTTGGCCAGATGGGAGAAAATTCAGCTTCACGTTCACATGCTATATACAGCGGTCTGACACTGGCAGAGTATCTGAGAGATGAGAAGAAGCAGGACGTACTTTTATTTGTTGACAACATATACCGCTTTGTCCAGGCATATTCAGAAATCAGTGCGATGATGAAGAGAATGCCGATCGAGAATGGTTATCCGGCTACTATAGATAAGGATGTCAGTGAGGTAGAAGAGAGAATCAACTCTACTCCTCATGGTTCCATCACTTCATTTCAGGCAATTTATATTCCGGCAGATGATGTGACAGATGAGGCAGTTCAGACTGTCATGCAGCATCTGGATGGTCAGGTAGTACTTTCACGAAAGGTGGCAGAAAAAGGTTTGTATCCGGCGATAGATGTGTTTGCTACTACATCGAACCTTATCGATCCGGAAAAGATCGGGAAACGTCACTACAGTCTGGTAGAAGAGGCCATCAGATATCTGGCAAGATACGAAGAATTAGAGGAGATCATTGCAGTACTTGGTATCGAAGAACTTTCTGATGAGGATAAGCAGATATTCTATAGATCGAGAAAGCTTAGAAACTATTTTACACAGCCTATGTATGTAGCAGAGAACTTTACCGGAATTCCGGGTGAATTTGTCGATATCAAGGACATTCTACAGGATGTGGAAGGGATTATAGGCGGAATTTACGACGATGTGGATGAAGCGGCATTCTACATGATAGGTAAATGTGATGGAAAAATATAAAGAAAAGAAAGAAAAAACAAGAAAAAGAAGAAGCAGGGCTAAAGATAAAGCTGATAAGACGATTGTGAAAGAATCTATCGATAACAGCGCAAGAGATGCTAAACCTGAGATAAGTGTCAGCATACTTAGCTTATCAGGCGGTATGGAAGTTTATGAGAATGTCGCCATGATACGTATAGTCAGTGATGATTATAATCTTCTTATTATGAAAGACTATATGTCTACGATCGGAAAAGTGAAGGGAAATGTACAGATTGTAGGAGACAATGTCATGAAGAGTCTGGATGAGATCGAAGGATATTATGTATTTCGTCAGAATCAATTTGAACTTTTGATAGAAGAGGATATGTATGTTAAATGATGCAATACAAATTGTTTTGCAATTTCGGTTTTTCCTTATATTGGCCATTGTGGTGGCATTTGTGCTGGAGATAGTACTTACAGTCAGCACCCACAGCTTTGGATGGCAGAAAAGAAATCTGTGGCTGTATGCTTTTTTCTTTGGACTTACAAGAGCACAGTGCGTATTTTTGTCAGTTTCATGGCTGTGGCTGATCTGCATGGTATCCAATGCCATGTTTTTAGTAAATGTGCAGATCTGTCACCTGATCATGATGATTCTTTTATCCGTGACTAAATTTGTGGCATGGAAAAGGAAAAAGATATTTATAAGAGATCTGTTTAACAGCATCCTTTTATTTGCAGCGATGATGGCAGAAAATCTGCTGTATTCGTATCTTCTGGAAACACGCTTTCAGCTTCCGATTGTCGTGATTTTATTGATGCTGATTGTTTTTATCATCCTGTACGCGGTGTATTTCACAATGCGTGATTTGCTTGATCTTGTGCAGTTTCGTGCGATACGAAAAGACGCAGCCGAAACGAAGAAAAAGAAAAAACGTGTAAAAAAAGGTGTGAAAAAAAGAACCGGAAGGATGTTTAAAAAGGCGGCTAAAGAGGAAGAAGAGGAAGAACAAGATACTGAAACAGAGCCAGAACAGGAGTCAGTGTCAGAGGCAGAACAAGAACCAGTGACAGAGACTAAACAAGAGACTGAGACAGAGATTAAGCAAAAGACTGAGACAGAGATTAAGCAAGAGACTGAGACAGAGATTAAGCAAGAGACTGAGACAGAGACCGAACAAGAGGCAGCGACAGAGGCAGAACAAGAACCGGTGTCAGAGACTAAACAGGAGATTGTGACCGAGCCGGAAAAAGACACTGTGATAGATTCGGAGACAGAAACGGAGGTTACGGAAAGAGAAAATGAAACCAACGCTTAAAAGTAAGGGACGAAAGGTAAATCTGATTCGGAAACTTCTGATTTTGACTCCCATAGTGATCGTACTCCTGGTATTTATATTTTATCGTGCGGCAGATGCGTTCAGGGCTTCCGATGAACTTTACACCTACATAGGAGAGACCAAGACGACATATTCTGCGGGAACAAAATTTCAGCACACTGAAAAAGGAACTTTTCTAAAGAAAGCAAATGGCGAGAGTATCAGTTCCAGACCGCTGTATTATGAAAATAAAAGTAAACTGGTAATTCCCATGCCATATGCGTGGATAACGATGTCGGCGGGAGGCGCATCCATGTGTCGTCTTGAGACATTTTCAACGGTCGAGGTAAACCAAGACGGAGCAGTTAAGCTAAAAGATGAGAATCAGAGTCGTGATGAAGCGTCAGGATTCTTGTTTGACGGAGAAAATACCTATATTTTCTTAGAACCGGTTACTCTTGACTGGGAAGATGGCTCTAGTGAGATCACGACGATGTCATATGTCACAGTGCAATATGGCGGAAATATGAATCTTTACGTCTATGGAAAAGAATCAGCTAATCTGATTCCCATAGGGGGAAAATCAGTAAAAGCGACCTTTAAAAATGGAGGTTCGATAAATCTTGGAACCAATAAACTCTGGCTTCCTAACGGAACCTGGATGCTTTTGTTCACAGAACCTGAGCTGCTTCCAAGAATGGACGAGATAAAATAAGGAGGGAGCAAAGTTTTGAAACGAGTGATTGCAATCATAGCAGTGCTGATATCGATTATGTGTTTTGCCTACGCATACAGGCTGAGGACTCTGGGAATGATTCAGACAGATGTTGTGGCAATCAGTGATAGAAATCTGGCAAAAAACCTGCAGAAGGGTGCAGATGGAGATGAAGAACCTGATGCAGTCATCCTGGAAAAATTCAATGCTGGAGATACCGTCTATCAGCGTGGCAACAACCTTTATATCGGAGAAAATAAGGATCGTGTCCAGAGTGACTATCCTTTTTATATGGGAGATGGTACCGGAATCTGGTATTTTCAGGCAACAGGAAGTCTGATAACTGATGATTTCATGGAATATGAGCCATATGCCGGCCTTTATGTAAGTGATGGTACAGCTTTTGACGAGGACGGTGTAGGAAAAGACGACGATACCTATATATTTGCCAAATTAGGCAATGGTCTGTATATGAATACAGTCCCGGTAACCGTTAGGAGTAATGGAGTAGATCACGATCTGCGACTGGGATCCCTTATAAGCTTTAAAGAAGATATGGTATCAAGCTATGTCTATGCGGGAGAAAGACTGGAATATGATAAATGTGACCATCTTTATGATGCAAAAATCATCATTAGAGATAAAACATATGACTATAACAGCTTCTTGAGACAGTTAGGCGTCATCAAGGATTCCAAAGAAGTGTCTGCAAAATCAGATGAAACTGAAGAGACAACAGCACCTGCCAATATAGATGATGGTGAAAAGCAGAGAAGATCAGGAGCTGTAACCTCTAAGTCAATTAATTCACTAGAAAATTCAGAAAATTCAAGTGACGGAAACGACACTTCAGGAAGTGCAAAAGAAGATGCCGACTCACGATTTGAGGACACTTTAGAAGGTGCTGAAAATGGTGAAATAGCATATACAGAAGAAGGTAAGGATACTGGAGTCAGCGATTCCTTGGCAGATTCCGGCAGTGGTTTTTCAGGATCTTCCTCCATAGGTATGGATTTTGGCGGAGGCGGCATGGGCGGCAGCGGTTCAGCCGGAGCAGGAGCCGGAGCGAGCGCAGGCAGTGGAAGCGGCAGTGGAGGCAGTGCCGGAGGCTCTTCCGGTGGAGATAGTGCAGGAAAAGAAAACGGCGGAAACGGCAACTCTGGTAATGGAAGTAACCAGAGCGGCAGCGGAAACAGCAGTGGATCTGGATCCGGCAACACAACCGGCAACACAACCGGCAATGATTCATCAAGCGGTGACGCAACCGGCACAGATACAGATGGAGGAAACACTGACAATGATGGATCAGGCGGAGGCGATAATAATAACACACACGGAAACAGTGATTCTTCCGGTGATGGATCAGGCGGAAGCGGTGGAAATTCCGGTGATGTCGCTGTCACAAAGCCTGTAATTTCTCTGACTAACCTGTCAGCAGACGTATATAACGTATACGGAGAACTTTCAGTTAATGATCCGGACAAACGTCTTCACCGTGTGGTTATCAGGGTCTATTTGGAAGAAAATGGAGAAGAAAAGGAGCTTATAACGAGAAAGAACTTTAAGACAAGCGGTAGTATCACTATACCAAATGTAAGACCGGATACAAGTATTTTGGTTCAGGGAACATATGTATGGAAAAATAAAGATGGAGTGAAAGAAACGGAGAGCTTCATGGAAGATGTGCCTCTTCATACACTTTCGCTAGATCATCTGGCACCGCTTACCTTTACGAGTGAGAAAGCGACGAAATTCTATTCCGATCGTATCCAGATTCCCAATATGCAGACGAGCAGTGATCGTCCGTCTGATCTTAGCTATATAGCCAAGGGAATTTTGGAAATACGAAAAAAAGGCGAGACAGGCCTTGCAACTGATGAGGCACTGACACTCGCGGGAAGCGACATCAGAAACTTAAGACTTGGACAAAAAACAACATGGATTTCTGATGGTATTTTGAAATCTGGTACGGAATATGAGTGGAAATTGACACTTAAAGACCGCTTCGACAATGTACTGCCATATACGAGCAGTTCAAAATTTGAGGGAAGCACCCGTACAAGCTATAAGGCACCGGCTGCTTCCATATCCATGGTAGGAAACTCGGTAGGAAATCAGCAGATTCGTATCACTATAATAAACGAGGACAGCCGGTATGTAAACTTAAGAGACGGCTATATGGTGCTGTGCGATCCTCAGACCGGGGCCAGACTTTCTGTATTCGATCAGGTTGGAGACGATCCTGAAACCAAGATCAAGAGAAAACTCAACCTAAATCAGGGTACTATTATCGAAATGTTAAGTGATCTCCCTTCGGGAAGAAACTACCGCGTGGAAATATACGGAACCTACGATCTTAAAGATACTGATCCTGAGACTGCGACGGTGGATGCTAGACTTGGACAGACAAGTATCTATACAGCAGCCATTTCAAATCTTGGTACGGCATCCTATGATATTAGTGTTTCGGATGTGACTGCGTCCAGTGCCAATGTAGAGTTTCATATAAGCAGCTATACATATGATATGCTTATTCAGCTGATGACAAGCATCAAACTGACTGTATCAGCACCTGTAAATGGCAGCAGGGAGATCATTTTAAATAAAGCTGAGTGGGAAAATATCAATATATCTTCCTTGCCAAAAGATGGAAATTCATATGTGCTCTATACGGCAGATGAATATGATGGAACACCGGAGGTTCTGTTAAATTATCTGGGTTCAGAGGCGGACAGTACAAGCGTATGGACTGCAATCTCAGAATTTACGAGTGTGCAGGTGCGCTATCCGAATGGTAAATTCAGCTCCAAAACCCAGTATAGTGCAAAGATAGAGACTACAGTTACACAGGCCAATGAAGAATACGATGTGAGTTCATCTTCAAGTGTAATCCAGTTTAAGACGAATAGGAAGGCACCGACGGTAAACTGCAGTGAACTCCTTGTTATCTCTAACTTTGCTGAACTCTATGGCTTTTCTGTCGACGATCCGGACGGCACCATAACAAACGGTCAGGTAAACCTGAGACTCTATGCCGGTGAGCGACTGGTATACAGCAGTTTTGTGGAGACTAACCGCACATACAGTGCTGACAATGAGGGCGAAGAGGACCTGATGAGTTTTCATAATCTGATCAGCACGAACTATACAATCCGTGTCTATGCGACAGAATATAATGAAGGGTATGACAGCAGCGAGAAGATAGATAACTATGCTTTCCCGCAGGATAGCTGGCTCAAATTTACAATCGGTTCAGGTATCACGGGAAAGGTAGAGCTTAGAACCCTTGAAGAGCCGATAGATGAGAAACAGGATGCTACGATTCGTGTCACACTAAAAGACCCTTCAGGAGATCTGCTTAAAGTAAGCGAAAATCCCACATATATGCTTGAATACCGTAAGGTAGAGGGCAGGGATGTGTCTGATGAAGAGATAGATCAAACATCGCTTATAGGCGGGAAACCAGAGGTAAAAAAACTCACAGTAGTAGATGGAAAGATTCAGGATCTGAGCGAGGATATTACATTCAAAACTGATCTTTTCTGCACCTACGATATTCGCCTTGTAATAGAGATCAGGGGTCACAGGGTAACACTTGGAAGCACGAACTTCGAGACCGGCGAGAAGATCTATACTATTACGCAAGAATCAGATTTCAATCAGATGAAGGAGCATACAGAAGCAAAGTTTATCGTCCTAAACGATATCACGATGACAAAGGGATATAGTATCGGATCCAATACGGACATGTTTAACGGGCAGCTTGACTTTCAGGGATACACACTGACCGCAAATTTCAAAGGCGGTTCTAGATTATTTCAATACATCGGAAGCCGTGGAATTGTGGAAAATATGGAGTTTTATTATAACAATACAGTGTCGCAAACGATTGGCGATGGCGCTCCAATTTGCTGGAGAAATTATGGAACGATCCGCAATGTGATTGAGCATATAAATATAAAGGGAAGAACCCAGATTTATCTTGGTGGTCTGGTTTTCAATAACTACGCAAGTGCTGTTATCGAAAACTTTGCAGTTGAGATTTCCTCCAATGGTATGTATGTAAAAGGAAACTCGGGCTGCGTTGCCTATTCTAATACCGGAATCATAAGAAACGGTTATGTATACGGAGGCAATATTATAGTCGGAAGTGGTATATATGGAGGTGATTCTACAGGATCACGTACAAACGTTGGTGGAATAGTAGGAACAAACGCAGGTCTGGTTTATAACTGCTTTACTCTGAATCAGATCCAGATAGAGAAGGGCACGAACATGCATACTGTTGGTCTGGCAGTAGGATATAACTCAGGCCGTGTACAAAATGTCCTCTCTGTAGGTGATATTTTCGTGTATGAATATGATGAGTATAAGACACAGACGACTCCGGAGCCGCTTCTTGACTATGGCGGAACGGTAGGCTATGGTGGCGGAACGATCAAGGACGTGTATCTGTTATCCGAGGGCAATTATACTTACGGAAAGAATGGCGGTGCAGCCTACAAGAAGGCTAAAGCAATAGAATCCCGTACACTTCGTTCTTCATCCTGGCATCAGAACTGCTTTAACAGCGAGGGTGCCTTTGAAGTGGAAAACATGGTTCAGGCAGGATACTATCCACGTCTTTTGCTTCCGGATGAACTGATGTCTAAGCAGGATACAATCGGACTTCCGCTTGTAGGAATCAGCGCATATCCGGATATCATCAGCAGCACTGTACTCGAAGAGGGCAGAGATGACAAAGGAAATGATTATGCCCTGGTGGATCTGGAGTTTTACAATGCAAATGATTATCAGATTACCGGTCTTGACGTGGTCGGACTGACTGCAGAGATTCAAGATGGACAGGGGGCGACAGAAAGCACATATCATGTGACAGTCAAGCTTACTAATCCGCAGCTTTATCGATCGAACTATACTGTAAGCAGGGTTTATTACCGAGGCACAGGAACGACGATCAATAAATATGACTATACAGGACGTACGGTTTTGGTAAGCTTCTATAAGCCGGTAAGCACTGTTAATGACTGGAAATCGATAGCAGAGGATCTGGCAGGAAATTATCGCGTGGAGAGTGATATTGACTTTTCAGCTGCATACAGTTCCGATATGCGAATCAAAGGTAAATTCACCGGCACATTAGACGGTAAGGATCTGGATGGTACGCTTCATACACTTAAGAACATGCAGGAGATTCAAAACGGCTCAGTATTTGAAAATGTCGATGGCGGTACGATAAAAAATCTGACTGTAGAAGGACTTAAACTTGAATCTACCAGTCCGTCTGAAGGACTTCGTACCGGATTTGTAGGAACTGCAGGCAATTTTGCTACTTTGGATCACGTGTTTATTGTAGGAAGTGATGACAGAAATGAGGTCTCTGTTTATGGTTACGGTGGTGCACTGGTAGGCGAGGTTAACAATGCGACAGTGACAAACTGTGGCGTCAGGGACATGGCTCTTACGAGCAAGGAAATCAAAAAGAATACACTCTATCTGGGCGGTCTGGCAGGCTCGATAAGTGCAGCACAGTTAAATAACTGCTATGCACAGCAAGTGACCATCACGGCAGATGCAGGCTATGCGGCATATGGTATCGGAGGTTTAATCGGAGCACAGGGCAGCGGTTCGAGTATGAGTGCACTCTATGCACAGGGAAGTATCAAGACCAGCTTCCAGAATGCAGGCGGTATCGTCGGAAGTGTCGGATCTGCTATCAGCAAAGCACTGAGTTACGTAGATATCAACAGTATATCGGACAATCTGGGAGGTATAGCAGGAAGATTGGTTGGCAGCGTGTCTATTCAGAATGTCCTGGAGATGGGAAATATTTACACGACCAGCAGCAATACAGGAGATTCAGGAACAGTACGGCGAATCGTCGGATTGGTTGGAAACTATACCTACACAGCAAGAGATACAGTTGGATATAGCGGACAGCTTCTTGGAAAAGAGACAGTTGAAGGTGCTATGATGAGTGCTAACATTTGTGTCAGCCTTTCTGAACTCTGGACCAAAAAGCCATATCGTGATTATGCGGTTTTGGGTTCAAACTTTGATATAAGTGGCATGAAGAGCGGGGGAGAATATACGGCAGAAAATGGTATATTACCTATGCTTTTGGATACGGATGGTGAGCTTCTGCCAAATCAGGAACCGGTGACACTTCCGGATCCGTCTCTTGAACTTGAGGTGACCGGTATTTATGATGAGACTACCGGAAAGTATGGTATGATCATGGAAGTGAAGGGAATGTACGATACAGAACAAAAGAAGTATCTGTATAACCCGACAGAGGTTCAAGTTCCCGGAATGACTTTTGCAGATATCATAAACGGAGTAGATTCGGGAAAGGTTGATATAAAGATTGACCAGTATGGTACGGTATCGTATACCTGGTCTGAGGTGGATATTCAATCGTATATAGACAGCTATCAGGTAACACTGACTCTTAAGAAAACTGAGGGTGGCACGGTTCAGGTGTTGAAAGCTTCGCTTCAGTTTAGTCAACCTGTGTATCATGAGATATATAATACACAGGAGTTCATCGATGCGATGAACACATATGGACAAAATTATGAAAACTTCCGTATAAATGCGGACATCAATCTGTCTGGATATAATAACCTTCCGATGAACCTAAAACTCAATCATCTGGTAGGAAGAAATAATCAGTATACAATATCAGGAATAACGTACCAGGTAGAGAGTCAGGGACAGTCGTTTATTCAGGTACTTTCCGGTACGATGGAAAATATTCGATGGAAAGATATCATGATTACCTCGAATGCGTCTAAGGTCAGCGGAGGAAGTAACGTCGGTCTTATCTCTATGAATAATGGTGAGATTAAAAACAGCAGTTTTGAGAATATCTCCATCACGGCACCGACGAGCAGCCAGAGAACCGGACTTATCGGCACCAGTGCCGGAAGAATCAGTAACGTGACTCTAAAGGACATCCGGATTAATGCAACCGCATCCTATATCGGAGGCCTTTGCGGCTATGTAAGTGGTACCATCGATGGAGTCAGCGCATACGGAACACTAAACGGAAGTAATTATCAGTACAGCATCAATGGAGGTGAGATAAAATCAAACGGCACCCAATACGTCGGAGGTCTTATCGGATATCTGGCCGGCGAAGCACAGCATCTGTCGGCAGAGGGTGTTGAGGTAAACGGCTCACTATATGTCGGAGGTCTTATCGGTTCAACTAATGATCCGAGTGGAGTACGAAAATACTATGGATTCCGCGTAGGTGTTAGAACTGTAACATCAGATGCAGATACCGGTGATTCAACTGATTCCGATGACACTACAGAAATACGTGGTGCTAGGACGGGTACAAATAGAGACGCAGATGGAAAAGAGATTATCAGAAATAAGGTAAAAGGCTATCGTTACGTTGGAGGCATGTTTGGTAACTCAGGTCAGTCAGAAGATAGCTGCTACTATAGTGAGGTTTACAACACCGATGTCAGTGCGAACTCCTATGCGGGTGGTTATGCTGGAAACACTGGCTGGGTATATCCAAAATATATAGTGTGCGAGGATCTGACGGTAACAGCAATTGGAAACTTTGTCGGCGGTGCGTATGGATGTTATGGTGCTGGTGATCATATTTTGGTTAACCATGTGACGGTAAGCGGTTCTAATTATACGAGTGGTGTATATGGCAATTATTCGCATACAAACACAAAGAACATTATGTTGGAGAACAGTAAGATAAGCGGAGCAGATTATGTCAGTGGTTACGAAGGATATCGGATATATAATATAGCGTATTATAATATCGGCGTTTATAACTGCAGTATCACGGCAAGTGGCAGCTATGCCGGAGGTATTTTTGCATATGTAGAGCCAAATACTATTTACAGATGTTATGTTAGTCACACTGATGTAGAGGCAGAAAGCTGTGCCGGTGGCCTGGCAGGTGAAATTAGATGTGGACGTGTCGTTGGATGTGAGATCGGGGCTAATGTAAAAGCTTCTCAGGCAGCCGGCGGTCTGGCAGGACGAATGTACAGCTACTATTATAGGTACACGTCTCCTAGTTCATATCCAGCTACATATGTCTATAAAAATATTATTGCTGGTACTGTGAAGGCGACCGCTACCCTTGCCGGTGGTATAGCAGGTGAATTAGTGCCGGGCGATGATCGTCTGGATGGAGATGGAACTGTGGTAACAGTAGCACCGACGGACATGACTGAAGAGAAATTTTATTATAATATTCTGGCACTGACGAGCATTTCATCCGGTGACACCAGGCGTGGCTTTATTGAGTACAACACTGGTCTTGCTATGGCTGATAGTGGAAAACTTAAAGGAAGCTATATCTGGGAAGGCACAGAGTTAGGCTTGGTAAACTCAGCTGATTCGACGATTACTCCTGTTATGAAGGCTGGTAAGAGCACAATCCTTACTCCTAATACCGGGGTTAAAACTATCACAACAGCTGATATGCAGATCCCTAGAAGCAAAGGTAGTACCAGTCCTTACTACTATGTGACTAACGATACTTCTTACTGGGATGATTCAGGTCCAGCTTCAGGATATCTGCCGTATTCGAAGGCGACTGATTCTTTGGAGATTAAGATTGGAGATACACAGTCTATAAATGGTCTTTCGATGAAGCAGATTGGAGCAGGTATTCCTATCCCACAGGATAACGCAGCGGCTCTCGCGATGATAGATGCTGAGCTTCCGACTATGGAGGTCTATGCATCCGGAGTAGATACCATCAACCTGGAATTTGACAGGGATGTGACAAAGGATGCAGAAAGCGGACTAACGATGCGGCCGGTTGTGGACGCAGAGTCGGAGGATGAAGCAGTGGATGAAAGTGCCGAAGCTGAGTCTGAGAGCGATGGCCAGACCGCTGGAACAGCGGTTCAGGGCAGCGACAGCCGGACTGCCAAGGCAGTGGCTGTGGCAGGTGCAGACGGTGAGGCTGCTGCACAGAATGATGCAGTTGACACAGAAGATACAGATACCTTATACGATACAGATGCAGCTTTCGCTTACGGCGACATGGCAGCAGCGGTACCGGAGTACCGGGTTCGTATCCTTTCTGGCGGGGAAGTCCTCGCGGATGAGGCGATTACCGGACGGGTGATGACCTTCTCTTATGATTATCAGACACCTCTGACGGCAGAGGTAACCGACGGATTTAATTCCGAACAGTACGAGATCGCTCCGGAAACACTGGCACACAGTGTCATGGTATACGGGGATTCCTGGTATTACCTGACAGCAGGGGGCGTAGGCACGCCGGACGGTGTGGTGGCAGGTGAGTATATTCACCTGTTTAACGGAAGTGCCCTGGATCTGGATGGCAACATCAAAGATCTGGGCGGTGGAAGCGGAAAACTTGAGGAAAACGCGGTTCTTGTGGCCACTACACCGCTTTATGAGTGGGATTATGCGGGCTATGATCTGATGGTATTTAAGAACTTTACCTTGTCTCTTGATGAGGCGGATGCGATGTCTCTGATGTCTGAGATGGATGTAGATGCAGGTGATGAAACAGATGCACTGTCACTGATGGACGATGCATATGGGCTTTACGATACTTATGAAGTCTCAGAGGACGCTTTTAGTGAGGTACCTTATCAGGCGATTGTTAAAAACGGTGAGATGAGTCTCTTTAATGCCGAAAATCCGGTATCATCGGACGGCTGGATCATAGACAGCTATCAGGATGAATCATTTATGACGGTTTTGGGTTCAGATGGAAAGCTGGCAGATATAGGTCAGGATGAGATCAAACTGCCGGAAGATTTTCAGAATTCCTACATAGGTGAGATTTCCAATACGGCATATGCCGATTCACCTATTGTGGTAGGACGTTATAACTCCGGCAAGGTATTTGCTTTCAACTATCTGACAGGTGAAAGTCTTGAAGTGGTTCAGAGTGATGAAGATTTAATTGATTTGATTGATTATGCGAAACAGTGGATCTCAGATAAGTCTGACAGTATGTTAAAGGGTGCCAGATCAAGTTATCTGGCAACACAGACTCTGAGTAAGCAGGTGGATCTGAACGAAATCAAGAATCTCTACGATGAGATAAATGGAAAAGAAACGCAAAATTCTATCGCAGAAGCCCTTCGCGGCAACGAGAAGGCAGGCGACGGAGGAGATTCTGGTCAGTCAGATTCAGGTATTCGCTCTAATGATCTGGCGGAAACGGAAAAGGTACATCCGACGGCACCAGTACGGCAAATACACTTCAGACCGAAGAAGTCGGAGCTGGTGGAGATAAGACAGGTTCAGATACAGGTGCTGATAAAAATGGCATCAAGAGTTTGAAGGACAACGAGTCCGATCTGTATAAGTCTAAGGATGCAGAAGAAGACGATTCTGAGAATACAGATAAATCAGATAATTCGAATAAGTCCGACAAATCAGATAAATTAGGCAAGTCGGATGTTTCCGACAAATCGGATGATTCAAACGAAGAAGGCTCTAAGTCAAAGATAACTTCGGATGATGCTGAAAAAGAAAAGACCGAGTCTGAGAAAGAGAAAAACGATTCAGAGTCTGAGAATACGGACACATCTGAGGGTGAATCTAAGGCTCGGGAAGGAGCTAGGGCTCAGGAAGGAGCTAGGGCTCAGGAAGAATCTAAGGCTCATGATGAATCTGGGGTTAAGGAAGAATCTGGGGTTCAAGGTGCAACCGAAACTGGCACCGAGGTGGGTGCAGCCGGAAGCACAGGTGAGAGCAAAACCGAGGTAAGTACAGCCGGAAATTCAGGCGAGAGCAAAACCGAGGTGGGTGCAGCCGGAAGCACAGGTGAGAGCGGAACCGAGGTGGGTACAGCCGGAAGCACAGGTGAAAGTGAAACCGAGGTGGGTACAGCCGGAAGCACAGGTGAAAGTGAAACTGGCACCGAGGTGGGTGCAGCCGGAAGCTCAGGCGAGAACGAAAACGAGGCAGACACAGCCGGAAGCTCAGGTGAAAGTGAAACCGAGGTGGGTGCAGCTGGAAGCTCAGGCGAAAACGAAACCGAGACAGGAACCGGTACTACGCTTGGAACCGGCAAGGTGGCAACAGCCATAAAAAGTCACGATAGTGCTCGCACGAAAGATGCACTTGACAACAGCTGGATTCCGGTCTATGACGCTGAGAGTGGTGAGTACAAGCTTTATAATGCCGGCGAGCTTCTCTCTGCCAATGATGGACTAGTACTTAGTGCAGAAGAGAAGATGGTTGAACTTTCCCGTCAGGGCATCAATATGAACTACAGTCAGGTCAGCACGGGAACTGCTCATACAGATTCAGAAAAAGAAGGTTTCAAGATTCTGGGTGGTATTTCGACGGCAATCCTGCTGATTTTGGGAAGTTTCTGGCTTCGCAGAAGAAACAATAAGTAGAAAATCAAGTAATATCTCCAAATCAGGCTGCCATATATAAGGTGGCCTGATTTACTAAATGTAATCTGGAAACGACTCCCGGAGTACATACTAAATGAGAGGAGGCAGAATATGGGATGTGTGATAGGAACGCTTAAAAAACGACTCTTTTATGCCGCAGCTTTCATACTTTTAGTATGCAGCATGATGTTTTTTCATACTGTTATTGAGGCATATGCTGACGATGAAGATGTCGAGATTAAGAAAGTTGTAATCAATATCAAATCCGATGTCAGCAAAGATGATTCTGATGCTATTAGTGTAGAGTGTAGCGGAGATGGATTTACCTATGACGGCTTTGAGACCATCATTCCTGACGGAAATAACTGGAATGCTACGGAGTATCCGAGAATCATCGTGACACTGGAGGCAGATGAGGGCTATAAGTTCAAAAAGAGCAGCCTGAATCTGAAGGTAAAAGGTGATGTCTTTAATGTGGTCAGCAAGAAAGTCACGAGTGAAGAACTTAAAGTGACAGTGGATCTGGAACCCTACGGCGGCAAAATCGGTACTCCGGTAAATCTTCACTGGTCAGGCAGTACGGTTGCCTCCTGGCAAAAGGGATATAGAACTACTTCCTATACGGTTTCATTGAACAGAGGTAACAGTACAGTACAAATTGTAGATACAACCGAAACAAGCTATGATTTTTACGATTACATGGAAGACGGACAGAAATATACTTTCAGTGTTATATCGAAAAACGGAGAAAGAAAGAGTGTAGCGGTGACTTCAGAAGAAACTACATATGCAGATCCGGGTGGAGAACGCTGGGTTTTAGGCAAGCGTGGCTGGTGGTACCGATTTGCGGATAATTCCTACGCAAGAAACGGCTGGTACCAGCTCTCATGGAAGGGTGTCACATCCTGGTATTACTTTAGTGCCTCGGGTTACCTTCTCAGAAACTGCATCACACCGGATGGCTACGTAGTCGGTGCGGACGGTGCCTGGATAGAAAATCCGACTGAGGAGCAGAAAACTCTGGCACAGAACCATGGCAGGGCACCTATAGAAACCGAAGAAGAGTGGGTAGCCGACTGGTAAGGGTTAATTTTGCATGTTGTTTAGGGCAATTCCGATCAGTCGATCAGTCTGGTCAGCCATGAATAGAGGAATATTTAACATATCTCCGTCAAGTTTCAAGTTATCAAGAGAAAAACGTATACGCAATTTGACTTTATCAGGGAACAATTCTTTGTATTTTTTAATACTCTTACTGGTGGTATTGGTTTCTGATTTTACCTCGATTGGAAAAATATCATTCTCACGCTGAATCAGAAAATCTACCTCATAGGGTGGATTAGTCTGCGTCCAGTAACGTGGCATCACTTCGAATTGTGTGATTAAGGTCTGCAGGACATAGTTTTCGGTCAATGCACCTTTAAATTCTGTAAAAAGGCGGTTTCCCTCGGCAAAGGCACTGGGGGATAACTGCGACAGACGCCTGAGAAGGCCGACATCGACAAGGTAAATCTTAAAAGCAGATACGTCATCATAGGCTGACATGGGAAGGCCCGGAGCACTGCTTCGATAAATTTTATGTACGAGTCTGGCATCCACCAGCCATTGGAGGGCATCTTCGTATTCACGGGCCCGGGCTCCTTCCTTAACCACTTTATAAATGAATTTTTTGTTTTCTCTTGCAAGCTGTGACGGAATAGATTTCCATATCATGGAGAGTTTCGGAAACTCTTTTATATCCGGGTGTTTGGCGAAATCGCGTTCATAAGCATCGATAATAGAAGAAAGTGAGTCTTGCATAGCTTCTACATCACGTGCTTCTGTCCACATAAGTACAGATTCAGGCATACCACCGGTAATATAGTACATCTTCAGTTTTTCATATAGAGGGTTGAAAAAGGCATTAGGGATTGGCTGCAGAGTATCTATCTGGTCTAGATAAGCGGCCAGATTGCCATCACCATTTGCGAGCAGAAATTCGGTGAATGTCATCGGATCAATCTGCATGAAATTAACCTTTCCAACTGGAAATGATGATGGCTTAGCTAGTGCGATGCCTAGCAAAGAGCCAGCACATGCGATGTGATACTGCGGAGCATTTTCACAAAAATATTTCATGGAGTTGATTACATTTGGACAGTCCTGCACTTCATCGAAGATAATAAGTGTTTTTTTAGGTATGATTTTCTGGCCACTTGCAAGCATCAGATTTTGCAGCAGGCGGGTCACATCCTTTGTGGTTTCAAAGAATTGCTTATAGTCTTCATTTTCATCAAAGTTAAAGTAGGCAGTGTTTTCATAATATCGACGTCCAAATTCCTTTAAAATCCAGGTCTTGCCTACCTGACGGACTCCTTTTAAAATCAGGGGCTTTCTGTAAGGAGAATTTTTCCAGTCTAATAATTTATTCAGTATCAAACGTTCCATATCAATTGTGCTCCTTCTTAGATATTATAATTATTATATGCCCTAAAAAAAGAAATAACAAGGAAAATCACATAAATACGCATAAAAGTGTGATATTTAACACATTTTTATACATAATTGTGTGATTGGGCCGGTTCTCGCGACAGAATGAGTGTGATGGTGCAAATTTTTTGATGACAGAGCGAGAATCCTCGACCATTCAATGACCGAGTGGTTCACAAATTCTGTACGTCATATTTATTGACAGCACTCACGAAATATTGTAGAATCAGCCTAAAAAAATAGTTCTCTATAAGAGAAGATAGGAGTTGAGTTTTTTGAGTTCTGATGATGGGATACAGCTATTGATTTTAATTCTGCTGCTCGTGATGTCAGCATTCTTTTCATCCACGGAGACTGCCCTTACGACAGTCAACAAGATCAGAGTGAGAAATCTGGCTGAGGATGGAGACAAGCGGGCTGAATATGTATTAAAGGTCATAGAGGATCCAAACAAAATGCTGAGTGCAATTTTGATCGGCAACAACGTAGTGAACTTGTATGCATCTTCGCTTTCTACGGTTCTTGCTACCCGTATATGGGGCAATAAGGTCGTAGGTATCGCTACAGGTGTTCTGACGCTTATTATTCTGATTTTCGGTGAGATTGCACCGAAGACGCTTGCCAATATACAGGCAGAGAAGATTGCACTTAGGTTCGCCAAGATTATTTACTGTATCATGACGGTGATGACACCGATTATTTTCGTGGTTAACCAGCTTTCATTTATAGTCCTTAAAATACTTCGTGTGGATGTGAAAGCCAAGGGCGAGTCTATCACTGAAGATGAACTTCGTACTATTGTGGAAGTGAGCCATGAAGAGGGTGTCATAGAGTCGGAAGAGAAGAAGATGATCAACAACGTGTTCGATTTCGGCGATGCCGTGGCACGTGATGTCATGCTTCCTAAGGTCAATATGACGTTTGTAGATGTTGATGCGACCTATGACGAGCTGATGGAAGTATTCCGCAGTGAGAAATATACCCGTTATCCGGTATATGAAGAAACCACTGACAATGTTATCGGTATTCTTAATATCAAGGACGTGTTCTTAAAAGGCACGGAGAAAGATTTTTCTATCAGAAAATACCTGAGGAAGACACTTTATACCTACGAGTTTAAGAAGGTTTCGGAGCTTATGCGCGAGATGCGAAAGGCGGCAATCAGTATAGTTATAGTACTTGACGAGTATGGTTCAACAGCAGGACTTATCACATTGGAAGATATGCTTGAGGAGATAGTCGGAGATATCAGGGACGAATACGATGCGGACGAGGAGAAATCAATCCAGCGTGTAGCCCCTAGAGAATACATGGTTGACGGTTCGGTAAAACTTGACGATTTGGATGAACGTCTGGGTCTTGAACTTCAGTCAGATGAGTATGATTCAATCGGCGGCCTCGTGATAGGACTTTTAGATCACCTTCCTGAGGAAAAGGAAGAGGTAGTGGTGGAAAATGTCCGCCTTGTCGTAGAATGTGTTGATAAGAACAGAATTGATAAGATTCACCTTTATCTTTTGAGTCCGTCAGATGCAACCTCGGCAAAAAATAATGAGAACTCTGATTCTGAAAAAGTGCTTGCTAAATAGGCTGGCACATGATATAATATCAAGGCTGTATTAACAGACGGTAGTTCTGACATTCACGTGAGTCGTCCTTACGAGTGAAAGGAACGCTTAAATGATGGAATAGCGTGCCCGGATGTGCGGAGCTTTATATATAGCCGTTTTAGGCGGCTTGCAACTAAAAAAGCGGTCGGAAATCGCGATGAAAAATTCAGAGAGGTGAAAGAAATGAGAGAAGGAATCCATCCAGCCTATTATCAGGCAAAAGTAGTTTGCAACTGTGGTAACGAGTTCGTAACCGGTTCAACCAAGAAAGATATCCACGTAGAGGTTTGCTCCAAGTGCCATTCATTCTACACAGGTCAGCAGAAGGCAGCAGCTGCCCGCGGACGTATCGATAAGTTCAACCGTAAGTACGGCATCAACGCAGGCAATTAATTTTGGACTATGTAAAGGTTGGGTTTTAGTGGCGACATTAAACTCAGCCTTTTTGTTTTTCTTTTTTTTGAAAGGACAGCATGAAGTATTCAGGAATTGGCGGTCAGGCAGTAATTGAAGGCATCATGATGATGAAGGGAGAGGACTATGCGGTAGCGGTCCGTCGGCCTGACAAGGAAATAGAAGTAAAAAAAGAAACATACAGAAGTATTACTAAGAAATCAAAGATATTGCAGCTGCCGTTTGTACGCGGTGTATTTCGCTTTGCGGATTCGATGATTGTTGGTATGAGATGTCTCACATATTCTGCCAGCTTTTTCGAGGATGATGAGGACGCAAAACCTAGTAAATTTGAACAATTTTTAGACCGTGTATTTGGTGAAAAGCTTGAAAGTGCGATCATGGCGGCAGTCATGGTGATTTCTTTTATTATGGCGATCGGCATTTTTATGATACTGCCGCTTGCTATTGCAAATTTATTCAAGAATATTATAACGTCCGAACATCTCATGGCAGTTATAGAGGGCGTTATTCGAATAGCGATATTTATTATATATATAAAACTTGTCTCACGTATGGAAGATATACGGCGGACTTTCATGTATCACGGTGCTGAGCACAAGTGCATCAACTGCGTGGAACATGGACATCCTCTGACAGTTAAGTACGTTCGTGAGAGTTCTAAAGAGCATAAACGCTGCGGTACAAGCTTTATTTTGATTGTTATGCTGATAAGTATTATCATGTTCATGATAATCAGGGTCGACACTATATGGCTGCGTATGCTTAGCCGTGTCATACTGGTACCTGTAATTGCCGGTATTTCTTATGAGGTATTGCAATGTGCGGGAAGAAGCAATTCTAAATTTATGGACATGGTTAGCCGACCGGGGCTGTGGATGCAGGGGCTGACTACCAAAGAGCCGGATGATTCGATGATCGAGGTTGCGATTGCCGCTACAGAGGCAGTATTTGACTGGAGAGAATATCTGACAGAGAATTTTCCGGGATGGGAGAAGGAACTGGAAGTATGATTGAAAGGGATGGTTCGATGAGTGCGGACAACAAAAAGCAAGCACCCACATGGAGAGAACTTTTAGATGCAGGCGGTACTATGCTGATGAACGCATCTGTTCCTGACGCGGCAACTGACGCCTGGTATCTGATGGAGGCAGCGTTTGGGATCGACAGAGTACATTATTATCTGGATCAGAACCGCCCTGTAAGAGCTGAACGTCTGGCAAAGGGATATGAGAAATATCAGGAGATGCTTAGAAAGAGGGCAGAGAGAGTTCCGCTTCAGCAGATCCTTGGCTTTCAGGATTTCATGGGAATGAAATTCCATGTCGATGAAAATGTACTGATCCCTCGTCAGGATACTGAAACTCTGGTTGAAAGGGTCCTTTCTGATTATCAGGATAAGGATGTGTCGGTCTTAGATATGTGTACTGGCTCTGGTTGTATAGCGATAAGCCTTGCCGTGCTTGGCGGATATAGGGAAGTGACGGCAGTTGATATATCCGAGCTTGCATTAAAAGTTGCGAAAAAGAATGCCAGACACCTGTTTTTGATTCAGAAGAAAACCGTAAAATCAGAATCATTTCAGATATCTGAAAACCCTTGGTGCATGAGGCTTAAATCATGGCTTTTAGGTGATATGGGAAAACCGGAAGAACATGCACTTATTTTACTTAAGAGCAATCTTTTTCATGAAATCAAGCCGGAAAAAATGTATGATGTGATCGTATCGAATCCGCCATACATTCCATCATCTGTGATAGATGAGCTGGAGCCGGAGGTGCGTGACCATGAGCCGCGGCTTGCACTGGATGGCAGCGATGACGGTCTTCATTTTTACCGTGTACTGGCACTTGAGTGCAGTAAACACTTAAAAAAAGGCGGCAGCTTATATTTTGAGATTGGATATGATCAGGCAGATGCGGTCAGCCGCATACTGACCATTGCCGGATATAAGGAGATAGAAGTTATAAAAGATGCCCCGGGACTTGACCGCGTGGTAAAGGCACGGTGGAATCATTAGTTAGATAATTTAGGAGGATATCATGTTTGACAGATTGGATGATTTGCTGATCCGTTATGAAGAGCTGATGGAAGAGCTTGGAAGCCCGGAAGTGGCAAGTGATACGAATCGTTTTCGTAAGCTCATGAAGGAGCAGTCAGATCTGGCTCCGATCGTGGAGGCATATAAAGAGTATAAAAAGTCAAAGCAGGATGTAGAGGACAGCCTTGCACTTCTTGATGAGGAATCTGATGAAGAGATGCGTGAGATGGCGAAGGAAGAACTTAATGCTGCGAAAAAGCGTATAGAAGAGCTTGAGCAGGAATTAAAGATTCTTCTTCTGCCTAAGGATCCTAACGATGATAAAAACGTTATCGTGGAAATCCGTGCAGGTGCCGGTGGCGATGAGGCGGCACTGTTTGCTTCCGAACTTTACCGTATGTATGTTCGCTTTGCAGAGCGTAACCGCTGGAAAACTGAGCTTGTCAGCGTCAGCGAGAATGGTATCGGTGGCTTTAAAGAGGTTGTGTTCATGATTACAGGTCAGGGTGCTTATTCAAAGATGAAGTACGAGAGTGGTGTACATCGTGTACAGCGTGTTCCTGAGACTGAATCAGGCGGACGTATTCATACATCTACAGCTACGGTAGCTGTTATGCCTGAGGCTGAGGATGTTGACGTAGTTATTGATGATAAAGATATTCGTATCGATGTTATGCGTGCGTCTGGTAATGGCGGACAGTGTGTCAACACGACCGACTCTGCGGTACGTCTGACACATATTCCGACAGGTATCGTGATTTACAGCCAGACCGAGAAATCCCAGCTTCAGAACAAGGAAAAGGCGTTCAGACTTCTGCGTTCCAAGTTATATGATCTGGAACTTGAGAGACGCCAGAATGAGGAAGCTGCAGAGCGTCGCAGCCAGATTGGTACCGGTGATCGTTCAGAGAAGATTCGTACATACAACTTCCCCCAGGGACGTGTGACCGAACACAGAATCAAGCTGACACTGTACCGAATCGACTCTATTATGGACGGAGAATTGTATGAGATCATTGACAGTCTGATTGCAGCTGACCAGGCGGCGAAATTGGCGAAGATGAATGAAGGAATCTAAGAATACAATAAGGAGAGCCAATATGGAAAGAAGAGATAAAATCAACTACTATCTGGATCTGGCTGAGATGGTTTCGCAGCGCAGCACATGCCTGCGCAAGCACTATGGAGCCGTGATTGTGAATAACGATGAGGTTATCTCGACAGGATATGTAGGAGCTCCGAGAGGAAGGAAAAACTGTTCCGATATAGGCAGATGTATTCGTGAAGAACTTCACGTTCCTCGCGGCGAGAGATATGAGCTCTGTCGCAGTGTTCACGCTGAGGCTAATGCCCTTATCAGTGCATCAAGAGAGCGTATGATTGGTGCGTCACTGTATCTTACGGGAGTTGACGCAAGAACCGGAGAATACGTAGAAAAATCAAGCTGCTGCTCTATGTGCAAACGCATGGTTATCAATGCCGGAATCGAACACGTATTTATTCGTGATACGAAAAACGAGTACCGCAAGGTAGATGTGGAAAGCTGGATTCGCGAAGATGAGTCACTGGAAGGGAAATTTGGATACTAAGAAAAATACGGTGAATACTAATAATACAACGGTGGAGTTTAAGAAAAGCACAGGAGATGGCGTGGCTATGAGGACACGCCGAATCTTCTGTGCTTTTTTCGTTATAGTTGGTTGTATTTTTATGGCTGATGCTTTATATGATTTAAGTTTTATAAGAGAGAGCACTAAAGAAAATACTGAAACTGAGACACGAATCGAAAATACGATAAATGCAGAATTGCTGTTTGGGGATCAATCTGTAAATGCAGATGGTACTGACGTCGTCAGTGCAGATTTTGATGATATGAACTTATATAAACCGGATTTTGAAGCTTTGAAACTTCAAAATCCGGACATTGTCGCCTGGATAAAAATACCTGGTATGAGTATTGATGAGCCCGTAGTTCAGACAACTGATAATGAATATTATCTGAAAATCGGGTTTGATGGTGAAAAGAATTCGGCTGGAACGGTATTTCTGGACTATGAGAGTTCATCGGATG
This sequence comes from bacterium, assembly GCA_963657995.1. Lineage (GTDB taxonomy): Bacteria > Bacillota > Clostridia > Lachnospirales > Lachnospiraceae > Otoolea. The sequence continues at coordinate 9,978 of CAVKOQ010000005.1, read as the reverse complement.
CTTCTGATTTTCATTCTATTTTTTACGGACATCACATGAAAAATGGAAGCAGATTCTCAGAACTGGTCAGATTAAAGGACGAAGATTTCTTTAAGGAGCACAGGACGGCGTATTTGTACCTTAGTAATGGCAATAATATAAGACTTCGTATAATAGCCGCTTTGACGGCTGACAGCGGCTCGGAACATAGAAAAACGGATTTCTCAGATGAGGGAGAATTATATTCTTATATCGAGAATATGACGAAGGAATGTGCATTCAGGGAACTTCCGGATAGTGCGGTATCACATCTGTATTCATTTGTGACATGCAGCTATGAATTTCCAGATGCCAGAACCATTGTGTATGCAGTCGAGGAAGGAGCGGTTTAAGTCTATTATAATTGCAAGAGATAAGGAAATGTGGTATACTATGAACACTTAGCGAGGTATTATATTATACACTAAAGTAATTGGATCTGCCTTCATAGGGCAGGATATGTGAGGAGAACATGATATGAAGGGTATCGTTTTAGCCGGCGGCTCAGGTACACGCCTTTATCCGCTGACACGTGTAACATCTAAACAGTTGCTTCCGATTTATGATAAACCGATGATTTATTATCCGATTTCCGTTCTGATGAATGCCGGAATCAGAGATATTCTTATTATTTCAACACCGGATGACACACCACGTTTCAAGGAACTTCTGGGAGATGGACACCAGTTTGGTTTGCATCTTAGCTATGCTGTACAGCCGAGTCCTGACGGACTGGCACAGGCATTTATTATTGGTGAGGAGTTTATCGGTGATGATTCCGTAGCCATGATTCTTGGTGACAATATTTTCCAGGGTCAGGGACTTGTGAAACGTCTTCGTGCGGCATCATCAAAGAAAGAAGGTGCTACTGTATTTGGATATTATGTGGATGACCCTGAGAGATTTGGTATTGTAGAATTTGATGAGCAGGGCAAGGCTATTTCCATCGAGGAGAAACCTGAGAAACCGAAGTCCAATTACTGTGTAACCGGCCTTTATTTCTACGACAACCGCGTGGTGGAGTATGCCAAGAAATTAAAACCGTCAGCTAGAGGCGAGCTTGAGATTACTGATCTGAACCGTATCTATCTGGAGAATGGCGAACTTGATGTTATTCTTTTGGGACAGGGTTTTACGTGGCTTGATACAGGAACTCACGAGTCACTGGTTGAGGCTACCAATTTTGTAAAGACTGTGGAGACACACCAGCACCGCAAGATTGCATGCCTTGAGGAGATCGCATATTTAAATGGCTGGATCAGCAAAGAAGAAGTGCTTGAGGCCTATGAAGTATACAAGAAAAATCAGTACGGCAAATATCTTAAGGACGTACTGGACGGCAAATACGTTGATAAGCTGGTAAGTGCTTACGAGTAGGAGACTTTTTGAAATTACAATTCATTTAGAATATAAGATAGATGTAAGATCAAGGCCAAATGACCTTTTGACCATAAATTATGTGAATTTAAAGGAGCTAGAATCATGAAGATTGTTGTGACGGGCGGAGCCGGATTTATCGGCGGAAACTTTGTACACCATATGGTAAATAAATATCCGGATTACCAGATTATCAATCTGGATCTTCTGACTTATGCCGGAAACCTAGAGACACTGAAACCGGTAGAAGATAAGCCAAATTACAAATTTGTACATGGAGATATCGCTGATCGCGATTTTGTATTTAAGCTGTTTGAAGAGGAAAAACCGGATGTGGTTGTAAACTTTGCAGCAGAGAGTCACGTAGATCGTTCGATCACTGATCCTGAGGCATTTGTACGCACCAATGTTATGGGAACAACTACACTTCTGGATGCCTGCCGCACATATGGAATCAAGCGTTATCATCAGGTATCTACAGATGAGGTATATGGCGATCTTCCGCTTGACAGACCGGATTTGTTCTTTACAGAGACAACACCGCTTCATACATCAAGTCCATATTCTTCATCGAAAGCGAGTGCAGACCTGTTTGTACTTGCATACCACAGAACCTATGGACTGCCTGTGACAGTATCACGTTGTTCCAACAACTACGGCCCGTATCATTTTCCTGAGAAACTGATTCCACTGATGATCAGCCGTGCCCTGGCAGATGAGGAACTTCCTGTATACGGTGACGGTGCTAATGTTCGTGACTGGCTGCACGTATCTGATCACTGCGAAGCTATCGATCTGATCATTCACAATGGCCGTGTAGGAGAGGTTTACAATATTGGCGGACACAATGAGAGAACAAACCTTGAGGTTGTAAAGACCATTCTCAAGGCATTGGATAAGCCAGAGAGCCTGATTCGCTATGTCAAGGATCGTCCGGGACATGACCGCCGTTATGCCATAGATCCGACCAAGATCGAGACAGAGCTTGGATGGAAACCGAAATATAACTTCGATACCGGTATTCGCCAGACTATCGACTGGTATCTTAACAATCAGGACTGGTGGAAACACATTTTAAGCGGTGAATATAGCCAGTATTTTGAGAAGATGTATGGAGACAGATTATAATGAGAGTATTAGTTACGGGTGTCAAAGGTCAGTTAGGCTATGACGTGATGAATGAGCTTGAAAAACAGGGACTTATCGGCATAGGTGTTGATGTAGATGAGATGGATATCACTGATGCTGAGGCTTGTAGGCGTGTGATTACCGAGGCAAAACCTGATGCAGTTATTCACTGTGCAGCATACACGGCAGTAGATGCAGCAGAACAGAACATGGAACTTTGCCGTAAGGTCAATGCAGGTGGAACGGAAAATATAGCAAAGGTCTGCAAGGATCTGGATATCAAGATGATGTATATCAGCACTGATTATGTGTTTAATGGTCAGGGAACGCGCTCATGGGAGCCGGATGATCACAGAGAGCCGCTAAATGCCTACGGGCAGTCCAAGTATGAGGGCGAACTGGCAGTTGAGGAACTGGTTAAGAAGTTTTTCATTGTGCGTATTGCATGGGTATTCGGTGTCAATGGAAAGAATTTCATCAAGACAATGCTTCGTGTAGGAAAGGAACGCGGTGCGGTTAGCGTCGTAGATGACCAGATTGGTTCTCCGACTTATACTTTTGATCTGGCACGTCTGCTTGTAGATATGATTCAGAGTGACAAGTACGGCCGTTACCACGCGACCAACGAGGGACTTTGCAGCTGGTATGAGTTTGCTGTAGAGATATTCAAACAGGCTGATATGGATGTCAAGGTGACACCGGTAAGCACTGCCGAGTATACAGCTGCTTATCCGGGGCAGGCGAAGCGTCCTATGAACAGCCGGATCAGCAAAGAAAAGCTTTCAGAAAACGGTTTTGTAAGACTCCCGTCATGGCAGGATGCAGTAGCACGTTATCTGAAAGAGATTCAGTAACTAATCAGTAAGTTCGCATATTTATTGCTGGAACTTTAAAATTAGAAGGTCATGTATGTTAGTGGATGATTTCCCTATATGTACATGACCTTTGGATTATGTATTTGATGATTTAGGAGGATATTTCGAAATGGGCAAATATTTTGGGACTGACGGATTTCGCGGTGAGGCCAATGTGACACTTACCGTGGAAGATGCATATAAAGTAGGACGTTTCCTTGGATGGTACTATGGACAGAATACGTCGGGAAACAGATGTCGTGTAGTAATCGGAAAAGACACAAGACGCAGCAGCTATATGTTTGAGTATTCACTGGTATCAGGACTGACTGCTTCAGGTGCAGATGTATATCTTCTTCATGTTACAACTACTCCGAGCGTATCATATGTGGTTCGTACGGAGGAATTTGACTGTGGAATCATGATTTCTGCAAGCCACAATCCGTATTATGATAACGGATTGAAGGTAATCAACGGTCGCGGAGAAAAGCTTGATGAGGAAACTATTCAAAAGATTGAGTCTTATCTGGATGGAAAGATGGGCGAGATACCATTTGCAAAACGTGATTCGATTGGATGCACAGTCGATTATGCGGCAGGACGCAACCGTTATATAGGTTATCTTATTTCCCTGGCAACCCGCTCATTCAAAAATATGAGAGTGGGCCTTGACTGTGCCAACGGAAGTGCATCAGCGATCGCAAAAAATGTATTTGATGCACTGGGAGCTAAGACATACGTGATCAACAACACTCCGAATGGTCTGAACATCAACACCAATTGTGGATCTACTCACATAGAAGGCCTGCAAAAATATGTTCTTGAAAACAATCTGGATGTTGGATTTGCCTACGATGGAGATGCCGACCGATGTCTGGCTGTTGACGGTGAAGGTAAGCTGGTTGATGGTGATAAGATTCTTTATGTATGTGGAAAATATATGAAAGAACAGGGCGTATTAGTCAATAATACGGTAGTTACCACTGTTATGTCCAATTTTGGACTCTATAAGGCATTTGAACGTGAGGGCATTAACTACGAAAAGACAGCAGTAGGTGATAAGTATGTATATGAAAATATGTCACAGAATGGTCATTGCCTTGGAGGCGAACAGTCAGGACACATTATATTCAGCAAGCATGCCACTACTGGAGATGGTATTCTGACATCTCTTAAGCTCATGGAGGTGATTCTTGAAAAGAAGGAAACTCTGGCAAAATTGGCAGATGAGGTAAAAATTTATCCTCAGGTTCTTGAGAATATAAGAGTTAAGGATAAAGAAGCAGCACAGGCCGACCGTGATGTTCAGAGTGAGGTTCAAAAGGTGGCAGATGAGCTGGGAGATACAGGTCGAATCCTGGTTCGTCCAAGTGGTACAGAACCGCTGATCCGAGTGATGGTTGAGGCACCGACTGATGAAATATGTGAGAAATATGTGGCACAGGTTGTAGATATGATAAAGAAAAAAGGACTGGCAGAGTAAGATATGGGTGAGCAGCTTACAGAAAGTGACGTAAAGAAGATTCAGGAAGAGATTGATCACAGAAAACTGGTGGTTCGTAAAGAGGCGATCGAGGCAGTCAAGGAGGCACGTGCACAAGGAGACTTAAGCGAAAATTTTGAGTATTATGCAGCCAAGAAAGACAAAAACCGCAATGAAAGTCGTATTCGCTATCTGGAAAATATGCTTAAGCACGCAAGGATCGTATCTGAAGAATCACGGCCGGATGAAGTCGGTATGAATGATACGGTGACTCTTTATTTTGAAGATGATGACGAAGAGGATGTATACCGCCTTGTGACTAGCATACGCGGTAATTCCATGGAAAACCGGATCAGTATAGAATCACCGCTTGGAAAAGCTATAGAAGGCCACCACGTAGGTGATAAGGTGGAAGTGAAAGTAAGTGATAAGAGTAGCTATGTAGTCGAGATCAGAAAGATTGAGAAGACTGGGGAAGAGGATTCGGATCGGATTCGGAGTTATTAAAAAAACGTGACTGTGAAGAGTATTTGCAGTCACGTTTTTTTCTACTTTGAAAACTGCAGCTCAATGTATCTCGACGCCGCCAGATTCTGACGCGTGATAGCCTGAATCAGCAGTTCCACAAAATAATTCATATATCCGGTAAACTTGAGATGTTTCGGGTACAGCAGGTGGACATTCAGACTGTCCTGGATATTTTTGATAGGCAGAATCACAAGCTGTTCCTGGTGGGAGAGCAGACGGTTCTGCTGGATGGCGAGCTCGACGGCGGCGGTCGGGCAGATGGTCGCCATGCGGTTGTGGGCGCAGAGGTCAAAATGCGTGCTATAATCGCTGATGGCGAGCGTATTTTTCAGGTATAGGTTCTGCTGGCTGAGCGTCCGGTCGATCAAAGTGCGTGTGGTGCTCTCCGGCAGGCACAGAAGGAAAGGAATCTTCTGCAAAGACGCCAGATCGATGCCGCCCTGCAAGTAGGAGGGCAGATCGGAGGCATCGATTTGCAGCGTTTCATCGAGTGTGCGGGCGGAGAGGACGCAGTAGATCGGGTTCGGGCAGATCAGGCGCGAGGCGAGCCGGGGCTGGATGATGGCATCGATGCCGAGGCACATATCGAGCTTACCGTTTAAAAGCTGCGGTTCCATCATGCGCGTTTCGTTCAGACGGATGTTGACGTGGATATGCGGGTAGCGTGCATAAAACGCCGGGTAGATGTCCGGCAGCAAGCTTCTGGCACGGGTTGCATTGATGCCGAAGGAAAATTCGCCGCGTTCCTCCCCGGAGATTGCCTGAAATTCATGTTCCAGGTTCGTCTCGATGAGCTTGATACTCTGGACGGAAGTCTGCAATACTTTTCCGTATGGCGTCAGTGCGATCTGCGGTTTCCGGTAAAAGAGCGGCACGCCGTAAGAGGTTTCCAGCCGCTTGATATGGTCACTCAGGCACTGCTGGGTGACGTAAGCGCGCTTGGCGGCTTTGCTGAAATTTAGTTCCTCGGCGGCGAGCAGGAAGAGTTCGAGACTCTGGAGCATGGCGGTTCCTCCTTATAAGATAGAAAGTTTATTGAATGCTCTAAAAATGTATTCATATTTGTTCAGCAGGTTCACATACTAAATGTAGAAACCAAACAAAAACATAAATTATCGATATTCAAACAATCATTGGGGGTAAACATTTTATCCCACTTATAATTTACCACAAAAAGCATCTGAACTACAAGCTTTTCCTTGTAGCCAGATGCTTTTTTCTCTGTTTTACACTGTAGAAAAGATACGTTAATATATTGTCAAGAAATAAAACATTCCCAGCCGTGAAAAAGAAGAATCAAGATTGCTCTATAATTTCGGGCAGGGACAGTATCATTTATAAAAATGAGTGAAAAGGAGGCACCCATATGGGACACATTGATGAAAATGCAGAAGCATATTATATGGGACTGATGAATTCCGTCGGATACCGCGACAAGGATATCCGCAAACCGATCATTGGTATTGTAAACTCCTGGAATGACGTGAATCCGGGACACAAACCATTAAAGGAACTGGCACAGTATGTAAAAGAGGGCGTCTGGGCAGCAGGCGGAACACCGGCAGAGTTCTGCGTACCGGCTCCGTGCGACGGCATGGCGCAGTTGCGTGGTATGCAATATATTCTGGCGTCGAGAGATCTGATTGCCGGTGCCATCGAAGGAATGTGGGGTGCACACCATTTTGACGGATTGGTATTCATGTGCGCCTGTGACAAGATTGTACCGGGTATGCTGATGGCGGCGGCTTCGATCAACGTTCCGAGTATCTTTTTAACACCGGGTTCCATGATGCCGTATGAGGAAAATGGCCAGCGCTTCGTAACCCCGGATCTGAAAGAGGCGATCGGACAGTGGAAAGCCGGCAAGATCGACGATGAGACATTCAAGCGTTATAAGGCAAATATCTGTTCTTCCTGCGGTACCTGCTCGATGTACGGAACGGCCAACACCATGTGTGTATTTGCGGAGGCGATCGGAATCTGTCCAAATGGTTCTGCAACGATGCCGTTCTGTGCGTCTGCGAAATACAAACAGGCCCGTGATGTCGGCGAGCGGATCATGGATCTCGTCCGTGAAGGAAAAACCGCCCGTGATTTCATCACGAAAGAATCTCTGGAAAATGGTATCCGCCACGTATCGGCGACCGGCGGCTCCAGCAATTTTGTCATGCACGTGATGGCGATTGCCAAATGTGCCGGAATCGAGCTGGATCTGAAAGAATTTGATGAGATTCAGGCAGAAATTCCGCTGATTGCAAAATTCAAGCCGTCCACCAAGTACAATCTGATCGACTATGGACGTGCAGGCGGTTCGCTTGCTTCTTTAAAGCGGATTGAGAACTACCTGAACCTGGATGTACCGATGGTAATGGGCGGAACGCTGCGGGAGGCACTGGATGCGTTCAACCGTCCGATCGATGCAGAGGTCATTCACAGCATTGACGATCCGCTGCACACAGGAGGCTGTTTCTCCATCCTGTACGGAAATCTGGCTCCGAAAGGTGCGGTTGTGAAAAAGAGCGGCGTTGACCCGGAGATGTATTACCACAGAGGTCCGGCGGTTGTCTTTGACTCCGAGGAAGATCTGATGAACTGCATGATGAACTCCGAGATCAAGCCTGGCTGTGTTCTGGTCATCCGCTATGAGGGACCGAAGGGCGGCCCGGGTATGCGTGAGATGTCTATTCCAGCGGCACTTCTGGTCGGCATGGGACTGCACAAGTCGGTTGCCATGATCACCGATGGACGTTTCTCCGGTGCATCGAGAGGACCGTGTGTCGGACACATTTCGCCGGAGGCATGGGATGACGGCCCGATCGCGGCAGTTCAGACAGGAGACATTATTACTATTGATCTGGATAACCATATCCTGAACGTGGAGCTGAGCGACGAGGAGATCGCAGAGCGTATGAAACACGTGGTAAAGCCGGATCATAAGGCTGAAGGTATACTTAAAAAATACAGAAAAGTTGTAGATGGTGCTGATGAGGGTGCAACTTGGCTGTATTGATATAATGAATGCTGATGCAATAGGGGGAATTACATATGACTAATTTAGTTATTTTCTTAGTTGGACTGGTTATCATGCTGGCCCTTATGATGAAGACAAAGCTTGGACCGTTTATTTGTATGCTTATAGCAGGACTTGGAATAGGAATGGCATGTGGTCTTGGGTCGGATGGTGCGATTTCTACTCTCGTAGACGGATTTGGAGGAACATGTAAAAGTATTGGTCTCTTAGTTATCTTTGGTACAATTCTTGGCACATATCTTGAAAAATCAGATGCATGTCAAAGAATTGCATCATCACTTTTAAAACTTACAGGAAAGAAAAATTCAACGGCAGCACTTGCAATTACAGGATTTGTGGTAGCGATTCCGGTATTCTGCGATGTGGCTATGGTACTTCTTTCTCCACTTGTAAAATCAGTGGCAAAAAAGAGTGACAAGAATGCTTGTGCACTCGGAACAGCTACAGCATGTTCATTATTATCAACCAATGCATTCGTAGCACCGACTCCGGCACCGCTTGCAATTATTGCGGTACTTGGACTTGATATCGGAGTTTCTATCATGTGGGGACTTGCTGCAGCAGCATTTGTTACATTCTGCGTCTGGGTATTCTGTGAGTTTTATTTGAATAGTAAACCGGATAGCTGGTTTGTAAAGCTTGAGGGCGAGGCAGCTGTAGAGGATTCTATGAAAGATATGCCGGATGGACCGATGCCATCATTCTTGAGTGCTATTATGCCGATTCTGCTCCCGATCGTGCTGATTTTATTATCGTCCGTGATCGGAACTTTCTTCCCGGAGTATGAAAGTCTGGTAGCACTGTTCAATTTTTTGGGAAATAAGAATATAGCCCTGGCACTCGGTATTGTGGCTTCCGTGCTCTGCCTGGGAAAATTCCTTCCAGAAGAGGTACGTTTTACACCGATGACGGATGCGCTGAAAGTAGCGGGACCGATCGTATTTATCACCGCTGCCGGCGGTGCACTTGCCAAAATCGTAAGTGCCACCGGCGTGGGCGATACACTGGCAAATATCCTGGTAGCGTCCCCGATCCCGGTGATCCTGATTCCATTTTTAATCACTGGATTTTCCAAATTTGCACAGGGTTCCGCCAGCGTGGCAGGACTTCTGGCAGCCGGACTTTCACTGCCGCTGTGCGAGGCGGGACTTCTGACTCCGTTAGAGGCATTCCTCTCCATCAGCGCCGGTTCTGCACTCGGTTCCCACGTAAACAACAGCTTTACCTGGGTATTCAGCGAGTTCATGGGCTATGACATCAAGACTACGATGAAATCGCTGTGTGTGTGCCAGAACGTGGTGATGGCACTGTCAGGACTTTTGGCAGCACTGGTGATCAGCTTTATTGTAAAATAAATAACATAATTAAAAACAACATATACTCCCAATATTCTAATATTTGTTCGCATAAGATGCCGCTTGTTTTCGATTTATCGACTACAGGCGGCATCTTTTTTTATTTCATGGGAAAGTGCGTCCTATGAAACAAAAACGCTCCGCGTGGGTGCACACTGCGGCGTACAATGTAGATGTCGCAAGCGACCGCCGCAGGCGCGAGAA
>CAVKOQ010000004.1:44890-46073 GCA_963657995.1 bacterium | reverse complement strand
CGTAGGCGTAGCGGGCTACGCTGAGGCTTTTTGGACTGTGCAATCGGATTTGCAAGCAAGCGAGTAGGTTAGTTATTTTGTAAACGATGCACTAGCTATATACATGCTTATTCAGCATCTTTAGTCTCTTCAGTATCATCCTCTGTCGTATCTTCGTCTGCTGTCTCGCTGTCATCAGAAGAACTGCTCTGATTTGCCTTGGCAATCAGCTCATTAGTATCAGGAAGTTTGAAATCAACTCCGGCATCATATGAACCGCTGATAAACCATGCATCTTCATTGTCCTGGTCGCTCTGTGGAACTATGCTGTATGACAGTGCATACTGTTTCCACAATCCGCCATATGAGTCGTCACTTGACTGTTCAATGGAGAAATCCTGCATAGCAACTATGTCATTGAATCCTTTAATCAAATCTTCTGCATATGTTCCGATCTGAGCATCCGGAAAATCATCTGAAACTACCCATACAAGCATAATCTGTTTTTTATTCGGTTCCAAATAGAAATGGAAATCTCGGCTATATTCGTAGTTTGTGGTATCATTGAACATATCTTCAGCATCTGAGCTTACCTGAGACCAGTCAATAGACACATCATCTTCTGTCTCAAAGTTTGGATTACCTACAACTGTCTCCGAATCCGGGCTTACAATCGTGCTCTGTGTACATCCGCTAAGAAGTGCCATGCATGCAACCATTATCAAAAATTTCTTCATTTTATTCTTCTTTCCCTTCATTAACCAATTCGCAGCCGGTGTAAGTCCTAACCGCAAATGTATTATATAATATAGCTTTTATTTTTTGTAGTCATTACCGGAAAAATTCAAGAAATCTTCATACTTTTGAATAGTTATTAGTCTCTAAACCACCACATGCCTTCTATAAATCAAGATCCTCAACTGTAATTTCCGGCTCTTGATTATCATGGGATTTTTCTTCAGCAATCAGTGTTTTTCTATCATCTAGCTTCTTTTCATTAACCGACTTGTTTTCATCAGCCAACTCTTTTCTGTCATCAGCCGCAATAACTGCATCGCTCTTATCCTTGTCAGCTGACTTTTTTCCGGCTCCCATTCTCTTTTCAAGAAGTTTATTGAATTCCTCCTGAGAACATCCCATCTCCTTAAGACGTTCCATTCTGCGTTTTTTCCGCTCTTCCATACGTCTCTTTTCTTCTTTGCGA
>CAVKOQ010000004.1:0-44751 GCA_963657995.1 bacterium | reverse complement strand
TTCCGGCATCATCTGTTCCGTCCGTAGTTACATTTCCTGTATCCACGCTATCTGAAACTGTATCTGCATCTTTAGCTGCCTCGGCAGCTGAAGTACTAACTAGGTACACCTGACCAATCTTACGATCATTATACGTATAAGTAAGTAGTGCCACTGCCCCTAACGGTGCATCCTCAGGCATCTCTGTAGATACTGTCTTATCTGCATCGGCAAAAGAAGCATCCTTTGGAAGCGTGATAACAGCTGATGTATCCATGGAAAGATCAGAAGTTTCATATGTAGCAGAGCCTATCCTAACAGCCTGATCACCGCTTGTATAAGATGTCTCATTTTCAGAAATATTTACATTTTTAAAACTTAAGAATCCGAAATCCAGCAGTGCTATAGTGTCTTTATAATGAGTAGACTGAGTACTCTTCATGGTAACTGCAATCTGACGTCTGTCATCTTTTATTGCATATGTAACCAGAGTCTGCCCTGCAATCGAGGTATAGCCGGTCTTTCCCGCCACCGCATATGGATAATAAGTATCACTATCCTTATCAGTTGTTATAAGAAGCTTATGCTCGGGCTGAATCGTAACTCCGTCAGGATTGTTTTTTGTTGCCGGTAATTTATAAGTCTTATCTTCACTGATGGCCAAAAGCGTCTCATTTTTATATGCAGCTGACGCAATAAGTGCCATATCATATACCGTTGTAAGCTGTGTATCGTCATTAAGACCTGACGGATTGGCAAAATGGCTGTTCTCACATCCAAGTTCTGCCGTCTTCTCATTCATCATCTGTACGAATCCATCGCGGCTTCCGCCCACATGCTCGGCAAGTGCATTGGCAGCCTGATTAGACGAACGCATCAAAAGCAGATAAAGGCAATCACGTACAGACAGTGTATCACCCTCCTCAATGGCATTCTTATTTCCACTTCCATCTTCTACATTATAAACTGCATCATGGGAAAAAGTGATCATATCATCAAGATTACTGTTCTCAATAGCTACGAGTGCAGTAAGTATCTTGGTGATACTGGCCGGTGCCTTCTGAACATGGATATTCTGGCCAAATAAAACCGTACCGGAATCCATATCCATAACTATTCCTGCCTCAGATTCAATTCCTGTATCTGAAGGCCAGTCAGGCTTTGCAAATGATGTCAGCGGCATTCCGGCAGTTATAAGTGCCATGACCATCAAGCTTATCAATAAACGTCTTAATCTCTTCATACGCTCCCTTTCTGTCAACTTTCCTTTTCCGGAAATCCTTTTGTATCATGAATGATATAAATTGGCCGATCCTTCAACTCTGTAAACAGAATCGCAATATATTCTCCTATGATTCCTACAATCACAAATAACATCGCGAACATAAAGCATAAAAGCACCACAATAGTCGCATATCCATTGGGTGTACCCTTGACTGCCCACTCATAAATCGTCTCAAGCATCACCATGAGACCCAAAAGTCCTACTATAACACCTGAATAAATACCGAGTTTCAGCGGCAGATCCGAAAAACAAAGGATCGTATTTATCGAAAATTTAAATAGTTTTGCAATACTGTACTTACTCTCACCTGCCACCCTCGCTCTCGCCTCATATTCGATGGTAGTACGATTAAAACCGATATTCTGTACATAGCCTCTAAGGAAGCGGACCTTCTCGCGGTAGTTAGTCTTAAGCACATCTGCGGCATTGGATGTCAATGCAAAAAAATCCGATGCGTTATTTTCAAGCTTTACATCTGAAATCTTGTTCAAAAATTTATAAAAAATCGAAGATGTGATATTCTTTACGATTCCTGCCGACTTATTTTTCGTCCGGACCATATTTATGACTTCATAACCATCTTCAAATTTTGCAATTATCTCTGATAAGCATTCTGGCGGGTGCTGCAGGTCCGCATCCATGCATACAACACCGTCACCGGTACTGTGGTCAAGTCCTGCAAGCATAGCTGCTTCGTGGCCGAAATTTCTGGAAAAATTAATCACCCGAACCTTAGGATCGCTTGCTGCCAGTTCTGCAAGAATCATTTTAGAAGCATCCGTACTGCCGTCATTGACAAAAATAAGCTCATAGTTCCATGTGAGGCTCTCAAATATCGGAGTCGACTCTTTATAAAACTCTCGCAATGCTTTCTCTTCGTTATATACTGAAACCACAATCGAGATTGTCTTCTTTATCCCTGAGTCATTAATATTTTCTATCCTATCCTGCATAAATGTCTCTTTTCTGTAACCGTTAACTTCATTATGGAATCTACCTTGGCAGATTCTCACTGATGCATATAGGCATCAGTATTCGGATCATCTAAAATCTCTATAGCAATAGATGAATGTGCCGGAACACGCTTCTCTTTCGGTGGAAGAGTCATATAATCACCGTAAATCCATTCCAAAACATGCTTAAAACCATTTGGAGCCATAAGCTTTGTGTCCTCAAATGGCAAATCTACTGTATGTTCAATCCACGCATCATCCAGTGTCACATAAAGATAATCCGGCTGATAATTGCTGTAATACCACCGTTTTGTCTTCTTCTTACTATCCTTTGTGGCTGTCAGTTTCTGAAGTCTGAATAAGGTTCTCATCGGAACAAATCTGCCGACACCTGCCAGCACTACGACTCTTATCTTATCTGCAATACTGTATTTGCTAAAATCGATTTTGTCCCGATGGGCTATAGACATTCCATATACTATTTTCTGTATAAATTTTGCTCCCCAAGCTCCTATTTTACTATCCGGCAGACGATCAAGAACAAATAAATCAACCCAAAGATGGTTTAATTTTCCATCATAAAATCTCATCTGCTCATTGTCCTCATGTACACGGCTATTATCATAGATAACACGGGTAGTAAAATCATAAAACACCTTGCCGTCACGGATTTCCTCAGGTTTTAAAAGCGACATGCCATCCGGAAGCTCTCTAGGTGCCACCTTAAGAAACATCTCATAATTGGCACGTGTAAATGCCAGATCAACATCATCGTCCCAAGGTATAAAACCCTCATGGCGCACCGCACCTAAAAGCGTACCAGAATCCAGCATATAAGAAATCTTATACTTTCTGCAAATTCGATCTATCTCCTTCAAAAGTCGAAGATTCGCCCTGTGAACCTTCTCAAGTCCGGGATATGACGGCAATTTTTCTACCTTCAAACTATCAGATTTTATTTCATTCATACTACAGTTTCCTCATTTAGAGGCGACATGCCTCTTTAAGTGTCCTTGCCATATAATCAATCATATCATCTGTCATACCAGGATACACACCTACCCAGAAAGTATCACGCATGATGCGATCTGTATTTTCGAGACTTCCGACTACACGGTAACCGCTTTTTTCCTTTCTCATCTCATCAAAACATGGATGTTTGATCAGATTGCCGGCAAAAAGCATACGTGTCTGCACGCCTTTTTGCTCTACATACTGTACAACTTTGTTTCTATCTACTCCCTCGCGGCAGGTCAGAAGAAAACCAAACCAGCTTGGATCGGAATTGTCACAGGCTACGGGAAGAATATATGCATCCTCAGTTCCTTTTAATCCTGCTTTCAGACGGGCAAAATTGTGTTTTCTTCGTTCCACGAAAGATGGAAATTTCTCAAGCTGAGCACAACCTATGGATGCCTGCAAATCAGTTGCCTTCAGGTTATATCCAAAATGTGAATATACGTATTTGTGATCATAACCTAACGGAAGTTCTCCGTACTGACGGTCAAATCTGTGACCGCAGAGATTGTCATGTCCTGAAGGACAGATACAGTCACGTCCCCAGTCACGAAATGAACGGATAATCTTATTGAGAAGCGGATTGTCTGTATATACGGCACCGCCCTCTCCCATAGTCATATGATGAGGCGGATAGAAACTGGATGTTCCGATATCTCCTATAGTACCTGTAAAATGCCATTCGCCATCAAGCTCATAGCGGCTTCCGAGTGCATCACAGTTGTCCTCTACAAGCCACAGTCCGTGACGATCACAGAATTCCTTTACCTTTTTTAGATCAAAAGGATTTCCCAGAGTATGGGCAATCATGACTGCTTTCGTTTTCTCTGAAAGTGCCTCTTCTAATTTCTCTGTATCTATGTTGTACTGAGGTATAGTCACGTCAACAAAAACCGGAACCGCACCATACTGGATCACAGGTGTCACTGTAGTCGGGAAACCTGCTGCCACCGTAATAACCTCATCACCTCGTCTAATCTGGCGTTCACCCAAAAGAGGCGATGTCAGCGTCATGAAGGCAATCAGGTTTGCTGAGGAACCTGAGTTTACAAGCGAGCAATACCTTACCCCGAGATATTTTGCAAGTCCCGCCTCAAACTGGTCCGTATAACGTCCGGATGTGAGCCAGAACTCCAGTGCACTGTCTACAAGATTTACCATCTCATGATTATCGTAAACACGGGATGCGTATGGTATACGCTGTCCCTCAGTAAATTCTTTATTCTGATTGTGATATTTGTCACAATACTCTGCTACAAGATCGAGGATCTGCTGACGTGCTTCATCCTTTTCATCTGCCAGAGTTATATTTTTTTCAGACATATCTTTCCTCCCGCCTGCTTATCTTGCTCATCACATGACATCGTTATTTTAAAATGTATCTATTTTTCAAATAATTTTGCATATTCTCTTATCTGTATATCCGTTACGGCACGCATGTCCGCCCCAGAAATCCATTGTTTTGACCAATCGACTGTTGCCTTCATCGCCTCTTCTATATGGAAATTCGGTTTCCAGCCAAATATCTTCTTAACCTTAGAACAATCCAATTTAAGGAAATTGGCCTCATGCGGTCCACCGTCATAGCGATTTATCCAGTGCATTCCCTCACCCCAGGTCTCGCAAAAAAGATCCGCCAGGCGTCCGGTATTAACACAGTCACAGTCATCCGGCCCTACATTGTAGCATCCGGCTACATCAGGGTTCTCCCACTGCTGCTTAGCTACAGTAAGATATAGGAAAAGCGGTTCCAGTACATGCTGAAACGGTCTGGTCGAATGCGGATTTCTAACTATGATCGGCTCATTATTCTTAGCGGCTCTCACACAGTCAGGAACTATACGATCCACCGCAAAATCACCGCCACCGATCACATTGCCGGCACGACATGTAGATACAGCGATACGGCCATCCATAAAAAATGACTGTTTGTAACTGTGTGTCACCAGTTCAGAACATGATTTGCTGTTGGAATACGGGTCATAACCATCCAGTGCATCATTCTCTCTATATCCATATTCCCACTCTTTATTCTCGTATACCTTATCGGTTGTCACATTGACAAGCGAGCGAACAGAGTCACACTGTCTTGCACACTCAAGTACATGAACCGTTCCCATGACATTAGTAGCATATGTCCCAACCGGATCGCGGTAAGATTCACGCACGATCGGCTGTGCTGCCAGATGAAGTACGATCTCAGGTTTTGTCTCATCAAAAACCTGTTTAAGATGTTCAAAATCACGCACATCACCATCCACGTGACGGATTGTATCCTTGAGATGTAATATTTCAAACATTGACGGATCTGTCGGCGGCTTTAGTGCATATCCTGTCACCTCAGCCCCTGCCAAGGCAAGAATTCTCACCAGCCAGCTGCCTTTAAATCCTGTATCACCTGTCACCAGGACCCTTTTTCCCTTATAAAAATCAAGAATATTCATAGTAATCCTCTAAATTATAGCATATGTTGCCTGCTCATTTGTGTCTATTCCCTGAAATTTCCCTTAAATTAGTGTAGCTGTTAAGAGCTGGTCTTCAAAATATCTACTAGTTCCACACCTTCCATGGTGCATTGCCTTCCTGCCACATCTTCTCAAGCTGCATCTTATCACGCTGTGTATCCATGCACTTCCAGAAGCCGTCATGACGGTATACCATAAGTTCTCCGTCCTTGGCAAGCTGCTCCAATGGAGCCTTTTCAAATACGGTATCATCACCCTCTATATAGTCAAACACACCGGGTTCAAGAACCATAAAGCCGCCATTTACAATCTTTCCGTCATCATCGTTTTTCTCACGGAATTCGCGGATATGTCCAAGACTGTCTACATCCATCACCCCGAATCTCTGTCCGATATTGACACCTGTGAGAGTTGCTATCTTGCCGTGCTTTTTATGAAATTCCGTAAGTGCATTCAAATCAACATTAGAAACTCCATCACCGTAAGTCAACATAAATGTCTCGTCACCTATATAATCACGTATACGCTTGATGCGTCCGCCTGTCATGGTATGAAGTCCTGTATCTACCAGTGTCACACGCCACGGCTCTGAATAATTATTGTGCACCTGCATCTCATTCTTCACAAGGTCAAATGTCACATCCGATGTATGCAGAAAATAATCAGCAAAGTATTCCTTTACCACATATTGTTTATATCCCAGACAGATAACAAAATCATTGAATCCATACTGTGAATAGTGTTTCATAATATGCCATAATATCGGCTGTTCACCGATCTCAATCATCGGCTTTGGTTTTAAATGGCTTTCCTCACTTATACGTGTGCCAAAACCACCCGCTAAAATTACAACCTTCATTGTACTTCTCCTCCTGAATCTATCTCTACCTGAATATATTTAATTTATTTTCTTCAAGAATTCTCATCGCTTCACGCACTTCGTCCGGATCGCTATGCAGATAAGTTTCAAGATCCTCATCACTCGCAGTGCGATAGTTTAGTCCCAGTTCCTTTGAAATCTGCAAGTATTCTTTTCGAAAAGGTGCCGTCTGAATCTCTTTCTTTGTAGTCCATGCATTTCCCAAAAACACAAGAACCATAAAGCTGAACATAATAGTATTTAAACATATATGAAATATACTTTTGTAAGATTTAAATGATCTAGTCTCATCATTTTCTGCATCATATGACTTCTCTCTACACATGCCATAAACTATGACAAAAGTAAGCAAAATGCCAATAATTCCCATCTGGTACTGTATCTCATATCTTGAAGACATTCCGTATTCATCATTTAAAAATATCCACCGTCCAGCCAGTACAAGAAGATGATTGCATCCGCCGCTGAGTATCATAAGAAGTGGCAATATAGTCTTTTCATATATATGAAAACGCACATTCAGATATAATGCAAGTAAATATGATGCAAATACTGCCAGTCCAAGCAGATATACCACATGCAGTCTCGAAAACCAGATGCTATTTGCCTCCAGATCCTGAATCTGTGCCACACCTATGACTGATGATGCGACTGCCTTCAGCAAAAATTTCAGGAAAAACAGTGGCTGTGCCGTAAATTCCTGCATGATGGAGACATCTGTAATCGCACCCCGATGGACATAAACCGCCTGTGAATTGCTCCAAAGATATAATATCATTGAAAAAAGCGTTGTCAATGTCCCGATACACCAGGTTTTCATACATATTTTATCGCGGGCACATAATAGAGCTGCATATGCAAGTATCAATATTACTGCATATCCGCCGCTGTATGGTCCGGCTATCAAGAGTACCAGTATTATAGGCAACACAGCTATAAATACTCTGTCGGCTTTGTCACGGCATCTTGTCGCTACCGCATGGTCAAGCACTGCAAAATGAAAGATAAATCCCGATATTGACAGTATGCACACCCATCCGGTGCCATTAAGGACCATTTCCCATTTATTAAGACTGAAGTAGATAAACTGAATCAGCAAAAACGATACATAGCCTATCTTTCTATTTCTTAAGGCATATAATGACAACACTGCGGCTCCGCCCCCGAGGCTCACAATTCCCAAAATCATGTCAAACTGTGTATTATAGTCAAATAATTTAACATTGATGATTCGTCCCAGATATGTAATAGGAACTCTGGTCAGAATATCAGGGACAAAAAACTTGGCCGGATTGGTCACATCAGGCAGGTATGAATTGATAAGCCTTATGTAATCCGAGTATGCCACATTGTCCGACGCCTTAAAAACATACCAGATATAAAATAATATGCCAAAGACAACCGGAAGTCCCAGGAAAATTACATATCTGCGTGACTTTCCTATTGATTCCTTAGCTTCTTTTGTGACAGTGCTATCATCTCTTATGACATCTTTCTTATAACCCGGTGTGCATCTGTCTGTCATCAGTCTCTCCTCTTCAAAATACTAAGTTGGTTCAGATAAAGTTCAAATAACTGACGGTGTTTTTTTGCAATAACTTCAAGAATTATACCGCTAATCCAAAGCAGAAACGAGATTACATAAAGTCCCGAGCAGGCTATCAGAGTCGGAAACTTAGGAACCGAACCCGTGGAAATATATCCCGCAAGCACCGGTGCAAAGAATGCCGTAGCAACAGCAAAGCATAAAAGTCCCAACCATCCGAAAAATTCAAACGGCTTGTACTCCCTGAAAAGTCTTGCGATAGTGTTAAGAACCTTAAATCCATCAGAAAATGTATTGAGCTTTGATACGCTTCCCTCAGGCCGATCCCTATATCCCACCGGAATCTCTACCAATTTAAAATTCTTATCCAGTGCATGAATACTCATCTCAGTTTCAATTTCAAATCCAGTGGAAAGAATCGGAAAGCTCTTTACAAATTCATAATTAAATGCACGTGCACCTGTCATAATATCCTTGATATTGCTCTTAAATATAAGATTAATCAGGCCTCTTACCAGTCTGTTTCCGGTATTGTGAAATGGCCTTTTATTTTCGGTAAAATAAGTAGAAGAAAGTCTGTCTCCGATAACCATATCAGCCTTTCCCTGCAATATCTGTTCTGCCAGTTTTATTGCATCCTCAGCAGGATATGTATCATCTCCGTCAGTCATGATATAACACTGTGCATCAATATCCCTGAACATGCTACGTATAACATTTCCCTTGCCCTGTTGATATTCATAGCGGACTATAGCACCGGCCTCCCTGGCGATTTCATCGGTGTGATCCGATGAATTGTTGTCATATACATAAATTACCGCCTCTGGAAGTGCCTCTCTATAATCCTTTATTACCTTTGCTATTGTCTGACTTTCATTATAACACGGAATTAAAACCGCTATCTTGTCCATATCTTCCTCCAAAACTTTTTGTTAATCTGCATCAATCCATTCAGGATTTATCACAACAGCTCTTTTTCCTTCCACAGTACTTACCGGTTCAAGCTTTATATTGCCGCTAAGTCCCGTCAGATCCAACTGCACTGTCAGTGCTTCATACTCCTTATCTCCCGCCGTGATCACGGCAGCTGTCTTTGTATTGGTTCCGTCTGAAGCGATAATGCTTACATCAAAGGGATATTTAATCGTCCAGTAATCAGGATCGCATAATATCATCTTCAAAACAGGATGCTCATTCTCTTCTGTATATTCCCAGATCCAATTATTCTGTTCAGTACCAAAGGCATTCCCATCGATATTCTGAGTATAAAACCATCTGTTTTCACGGCCATGTGGCATCTCAATTCCGGCCAGTGTAAATGCCTGACTGCTATTTAATATGGTTTCCTGATACTCCAGGTCATTGACATACCATCCGGCATCATTCATCCAAGCAAGATATCCTACCAGAGTCTCTATACCTTGCTGAAACATGTCATAGACACCCTTGCCGTCTTCCATTGCCGTTTCTATCTCATCGATATAGGCATCTTTCTGCTCTGCCAGTTCATTGACAACAGAATATCTGTTCCATACCGGCACGTTTTCGCCGGCAAGTCTTGCATAGCTTCCAACGTCTGCCCACGTTAGAAAAATATAATCTATTTTAGAAAGCTCTTCTTCTGTAAATAACTGATGATCTTTAAATACATACGGCAGATTTTTAGATATGTTTTCGCGATTTACCACTCGCATCGCCCATTCCCTACCATTATAGACAGCGGAATATGAATCAAATGTACGGCTTATATATACTGCTATGAACAAGAGCACAAACAGGCCGCCTGATGCCTTTTTCATCAAATAGCCCTGACCAGAAATCACTACAATCATACTTCTGATCACCAGACATCCACAAAACATGCCGGCAAATAAAAGTCCGCCCATAAAATATCTGCTGTGTCCCGTAGTTGCAGCCCACAGAATGAAAGATGCGGCATAAAGAAGAAATAGTTTTCCTTCTACGCATGTTTTTACTTGTTCTGTCTTAACCTCTTCTTTTATGTGACTATAATGGAGGCGAATCTTCTTATTGCACCAAACTATACCGGCTATAACTGCCCCAATATACATAAGTGCAATGTCGAAATTGTGCTTATCCGGCAGTTCACTTAATCTGTATTCCGGATATCGTATCATCATATATGGCCACAAAAGCAGTTCTTTTATATCAATAGGTCCCCATCTTGCATCCTTGAAATCAGTTTCAGGATAGTATGGTGAACGAATCAGGCTGTTGTAGTAAGGATAAACAGGATTTTTCATGCTGATTCCATTGTAGATGAGATAAATACCTACAGGAAAAGCTCCCATGAATAAACATATGAAAAACAGCTTCGGATTCAAATATTTTCTGATCTTCCATAAGTATAAAAGCACCAGAGGAACCAGATAAACTATATTTGTCATCTTAAGACAGAATAAAATTCCGCCAAACAGACAAAACATAATCGATTCATGCTCTATCTTATCTTCATTTACATCTCTAAGAAATATGAAAACCATCTCAAGAAGAAATGGAATCGCCAGAAGCTCGACCATGTAGCTTCCGCTCTCCTGAATCAATTCTACACGGCTTACTACCAAAAAGGCAAGTATAGGCGAAAAATGTTTTAAGATAGCTGTTTTTGTGGTTTTCGAATATGTCGCCATATCAAAAAACACAGTCAACTGGCGGTAGATAACCAGCATTGCAAACGCATTAAGTATCGTTCCCATCCTGAGGCCAAGAATCAGACGAAACGGATAAAACATTCTGTCGCCAAGACGGAATCCAAACATCTGAAAACGCCCCGGTATCACATGGTAATGAAGATTATCCGTAAATCCCGGTATCTGCGAAAGCAGGTGATAGTTCTGTGTATCATAGCTTTGGTCAGGTGCTATTCCTTTGATCACGAAAAATACGAAAATAAACAGACTTCCTATGATATATACCGGACTAAATCCGAATTTTTTCCTTTCAAATCTTCCCACATAGGCCATCATGACAGCACACAGAATAAATGCAACGATCCGTGAAGCAATTGTTGCCTGCTGCATATGCAAAGTCCACATCAAAAGATCCAGTGCTTCCTGCCACCATATAAAAAGCGTATAGGCAAGCAGTACCACAAAGCTCACTGTGCTGACCCGCCAACTGGCTTCTTTACCAGATGATCTGTTTTTTAATAGCATACTCAATTCCCCTAAAAAATATACTCTTGCTTCTTTTTGTTTTTTTCTATAATTCAAAAAAATAATCTTCCAGCATAAGACAGAGTGCATGGTAAATCGGAAGATGCAGTTCCTGAATTTTATATGTCTCCTGCTCCGACACAACGATTGCCGTATCACAGTATTCCCTGATCTTTCCGCCGTCACGTCCTAAGAGTCCTATAACCTTAAGTCCCTTCGCCTTAGCTGTCACTGCCGCATACAGAACATTTTTTGAATTTCCTGATGTGGAAATCCCAAGGAAGACATCTCCCTTTTTGCCGTATCCAAGCACCTGTTCGGCATATGTCATGCTGCCGTCCACATCATTTACAAATGCAGTGGTAAGCCCTGCATGGCCGGTCAGGGCTATGGCCGGAAGTCCCTGCTGCAGTTTGGCTGCCAGTTCTTCCCCCATCTTCTGGTCAGTCATCTTCAATGCGTTCTCTATTTCCGCTGAAACCGGGCGTTTTTTCACAAATCCCTTCATGAGCTCTCCGACTATATGCTCCGAATCTGCACAGCTTCCGCCGTTTCCTGCAATCAAAAGCTTTCCGCCATGTTCGAAGCACTCCCTAAGCTGCTCATAAGCTGATTTAATCTGAGTCTCAATCGGTGCAAGAACCGGATATCGACTTACCAGCTCATTCAGATATTCATATTCCTTCATATTTTTTCCTCCAGTCCTACGGAACATAAAATAAATATTCCCGCTCGAACACTTCCAAATTTTTCTCTGCCTCTTTTTCAGGCACCTTCGTATCCGAGACCCTTGCAAGCATATTTCCATTTTCAAAAAACAGGTCTGTAAGGCTTCCCCTTCGAATCAAATCACGCAAAAGATCAAGGCTCCACTCCCAGCTTCCAGGCCCCAGATATCCGGCCTCTGCATAGACATAATCTGTCTTTGCATATTCCATGTAAGTTTCAAATGCCTCAGGTGAGTTGACAAGTTCGACATTGCCCCACGGTGAAGTGATATCCTTGTAGCATTCCACATTGCACGGAAACTGCAAACAGAACGGATGCGTACCAAATGCAATCACTCGATTTCCAGGATCCTTAGCTACATCCTGCCAGATCAGTGTATTCCCATTGTCTTCCATCCGCATCTGTTCTTTTGCCCGATGGTTGACTCGCCCATTATTAATGAGATGGATCTCAGAAAAACCGGCACTCCAAGCCCAGTTGCTGATCGCCATGATAACTAAATTTAATAATAATACCGGGGCAAGACATTTCGATACTATTCCTGCAAATCTTATTTTCTCAAAATAGGCAATCGCGTGGCACGCCCCCAGAATCAGCATGGAGTACAGAAGCATAAAATAATTTCCATCGATCTGGTATAGCATCGTCAGGCTTATAAGACTTACGAGAAGAAACGGAAAAAAGATTACCTGTGCTGCAGTCCAGACACACGTTCTTTTCTCTTCTGAATCTTTTAAAGAAACCGACAAAATCGCATATAGCACTAATATTACAACAATCACTGCCATCAGCGATGTTCCCCATGCCAGAATCACGTGACTCATATCGTCACCCTGCGGCTGCATGAGCATCTGCCAGAGGCGTCTTACCAGTACGTGAGGCATTGATTCCTCTTGATAATTCTGTGGCAGTCCCGATGTTGCAAACGGATATTTCATCTTAAAACCTAAGAGTGCGAAGATCGAGGTAAATACCGATGTAACCGGCATTCCGGTAATCTTCATAGTCCTCGCCCAGATGCCAATCAAAGCTACAAGCGGAAGAAATAACGAACAAATCAGATGAAATATACTCTGAATCAGATCCACCGCTGCTCCTTTTTCATGAAACAAAAACCACAGAAGATATAGTCCCATCATGCCAAATACGGCAGTGGAAAATACCAGTGAAGTCGGCTTCATCGTAAGTGACAAAAGATATGAACCTGCCACACCTGATAGAAGTATCCAGGCATCTAACGATTCTTTATGTCTCACTTTTTCATCTTTCTCTACACCTTGGGGAACCTCGATATTCATTTCAGTATATGTATTCTGACTTTCATATACATGAATATACTGAAAGAAAAATCCAGCCATCATAAGCTGCAAAAGCCATGTAATCAAATCCGCCTTAGCTGTAATTGCCATATTCATGATACCGGGCACAGAGACCGTAAGAACAGCCGCCATGATACCGGTTGGAATATTACTATGTGCTGTTTTATTGTATTTAAAATCCTGTAACCTTCGCCCTTCCAAGCCCTTCGCAGGAGTCGCTGTCAGCAGCCCCACGTTCCAGATCATGGCACCAATTCCAAGAACCGCCAGCCAGATATTAAAAAATGTCAAATAGCTATAACTTGCCAAATCACAAAGCGGCAATGTCAGCACTTCAAAACCCTTCGAATAGACATAAACCATGCCGACCAGTCCCGGATTATCATACAGACCACTGCCGCCTGCCACGATATACTGTGAACGCACGCCATACCAGAGAGTATCAACATCAAGGGCAATATTCAGCCGTCCCACCTGAATCAATATCATCAGTACACACCAGCCAGCCGCCATCTTGTCTCTGCCATCCAACATCCGGCAAAGCTTTTGTCTTGCCATGATACACTGACGAAAGATAGATGAAAAATCAAATCCAAGCGATGCTGCACCAAGTCCATAAACGATGAGTCTCATCCAAGCGATCTTTCCAATGCCAAATGCAGAAAGTAAACAGTAGATGGCAACCGCAAAAGAGGCACCAAGCAGAAAATCCATATAAAAAGTCAGACCTGAAATCTTTTCGCAAATATTTCCCCGAAAAAACACCTGTTTTCTAAGAAATCGGCCAATTGCCAACAGACTTATAAGATATGCTGCCGAAACTATCATCGGCAGAAATACTACATGAATCCAGGCAAATATCAGAACAATGGCACAAAGCCAGCATAACCGGTTTCGTCCGCGTTTCAAGAAAGTCATGCCGCCAAATATCAGGATTGCCAGCACAGCAATTTCCACATACATTTTCTTTGACTGCGTTAAGGGAATATAGGCTGCAAAAAAACCATTTCCGGTAAACAAAGTTTTAGCTGGAATCAATACTGCAGCCACACAAAACAGTGCCAGAAAAAGGCTGGCCAGATATTTGACTACATTTGGCAGTCCCTTTTTTTCCTGATTCTGCATGGCTATGATTCCTCTCTTTCTTTCTGTTTGATAATACGCTTGGTACTAGCCCAACTCACTGTCCCTTGTTTTCTCTTAGTGGCATTAGATACACCCATCCAAGATCCCTTGTACCGCCTCAAGAAGCGTATCCGCATAGGCGTCGTATCCACCTTCCGGGCAGCTTCCATCCTCTTTGATACGTCCGGCTGCGACATCTGCCGCATGCTCTTTTTCTCCATATCCGGTTCCTACAAGAATGCCAATCACGCCATAATTCTTTCCGGCCTGTGCATCGATACGCTTGTCACCAATCATATAAGAGTGTGTTTTGTCTATGCCTTCAGGTATACCTTTCTCTGCCGCTTCAAACATTCCAGTGTCAGGCTTTCTGCAATGACAGTTTTGCTTATAAATACCTATACCGTGCTCAGGATGATGCGGACAATAGTAAAATGCATCCACATGTGCCCCTTCATGTGCCAGAAGTTCATTCATATAATCATGAAGTTTTATAACGTCACTCTCAGTATAGTAACCTCTCGCCACACCGGCCTGATTGGTGACGACAATCACCTTATATCCAGCTTCATTTAACAGCCTTACAGCTTTAGCTGTTCCGTCTATAAGCTTCAGATCTTCTTTTTTGTAAAGATAATTGACTTCTTCATTCATGGTTCCGTCTCTGTCAAGGAATACCACTTTACAGTCATGCTTACACATTAAATGTATACTCCTTATCCGGCATCTGGACCTTTATTTCACGATAATTCCATCTTTCATCATCGCAAATCCAGCTCTGGGCTCCGCGAAGTTCAAAATTCCAGTCCATAAGCTGTCCGCCCACAGCCTCCATGCGGCGTGCCACCTGATGCTTTACATTATACGGGCAGTACATGAGAAGGAAACCGCCGCCGCCTGCACCGAGTAGCTTTCCGCCCAGTGCACCGGCTTTTTTTGCCTCATCATAGAGCATATCTATCTGCGGATTGGTAATCTTGCTGCTCATACGCTTTTTGCTCTCCCATCCGTAATCAAGCAAACGGCCAAAATTGTGAAGATTTCCCTTTAAAAGCTCATCCTTCATCGCGTAAGAAAGTGCTTTTACCTCGCACATAGCCTGAAACGCATCAGGTTTCTTATAATTGCTGACCTGATCCTTGATGATATTCGCAGATACGTGAATATTTCCTGTATAGCATAACAACAGGTTATATTGAAGCTCATTGATGACATCGCGGCGAATACGAAGCGGATTTACCACGACATTGTTACGTCCATGAAATTCTATAAAATTGAATCCTCCGAAGGTTGCTGCATACTGATCCTGATAACCGCCTGAGATCCCAAGGTCTATTCTCTCCACACCGTAAGCCAGATCTGCCATGGCATAATTGTCAAGGGTAATTCCTTTCCAGCGTGCCATAGCAGTAAGGAGACTTACCATAACTGTAGAAGATGTTCCAAGGCCGGATCCGGCCGGTGCATCACACTGTAAATACACCTCGCATCCCTGTTTTATATCCATAGCACGCAGTGCGGCTGTGACAAGATCCAGACGTCCGTCACATACATAATTCTCTTTTGCATTGTATTTAACAGTCATATCAAAATCGAGCGAATGAACTGTAATCTGGTCATCATCCCTCGGAATAATAGAGCAATACGCATATTTGTTGATAGTACTTCCGATGATAGCTCCGCCCTGCTCAACGCAAAATGGTTCTACATCCGTTCCACCGCCGCCAAAGCTAACTCTAAGCGGTGCTCGTCCTCTGATTACCATGTAATGTCTCCTTTTCTTACATCTTCCTGAAATCTGAAGTAGTCATCCGGCACACCGATATCGATGAAATACCCGTCGTTCACTATGCCGCCAAGGCGTCGCCCCTCACTCATCCACTTAGGAATGCAATCATTTTCCAGCGAAACCTTGCCATCAGGAATTTCCTTAAGAAGCGTGCGGTTCATCAGATATACGCCTCCATTGATCGTACCAGCTCCGGTGTTTCCATTTTTCTCATTAAATGCTGTCAGCATTCCGTCCGTAATACGTGCCGCCCCATAACGGGAAATATCAGGCACAGTGCGAAGAACCAGTGCCATCTCAAGATTTTTCTCTTCCCGAATCCGGCTCAAATCACCATAATCCATCTGATAGAAAGTATCTCCGTTTAAGACAAAGAACTTATCTTCATTCACATATTTGCCTGCATTCTTTATCGCACCTGCAGTGCCGAGCAGCTCTTCTTCATAGGCATACCTTGTCTTTATTCCAAGCCATGCTCCGTCTCCAAAATATTCTTCAACCATGCTGCCCTTGTATCCGACGGCAAAGATAATCTCATCAATTCCGTTTTTCTTAAGCGTGCAAATCACATATTCCAAAAAGGGCTTTCCCTCGACCAGTGCCATTGGTTTCGGTCTGTCGCTTACCACACTTCTAAGTCTCGTCCCAAGACCGCCTGCCAGAATGATTGCCTGCATAGTGTGCTCCTTCCTCACCTAAAATGTAAAATTTTCTCGACTTATCAATCGTTTGGTCTAACCTTTGTATTTTATCACATAATTCATATGATTTCCACAATATAGGGTTGTTTTATAAGACTTTCAATTCGTTAAATTTTTCTCATAAATTTGTATTTTCTATTTGGCATACCTTAATTTAAGTGTTACAATCTTCTCTGATAGTAATATGGAGGGAAATATTATGGCTCGTGATATGACAAAAGGAAATATAACCGGACACCTGATCTCCTATGCGGTTCCACTTGTGTTCGGCAACCTCTTCCAGCAGCTCTACCACACTGTTGATTCTGTTGTTGTAGGTCAATTTTATGGAAAAGAGGCTCTTGCAGCCGTTGGTGCAGCCGGCCCCATCATGAATATTCTGACATTTTTGATCGTCGGACTTTCACTTGGTGCATCGATACTTATGGCAATCTATTTTGGTGCAAAAGATTATAAAGATTTGAAGGATGAATTTGCCACATCCGTGTTGTCAGGTCTGCTTCTGACAATCGTCATGTCAGGCATATCCCTTTTAGGAAGCAGCACCTTCATCCGCCTGACTCAGACACCTGAGGAGATCTCTGCATCGGCTTCCTTTTATCTGCAAATTATATCTATTGGCCTTATTTTTACATTTTTTTACAATATTTTCTCAGCTGCACTTCGTGCAATCGGAGATTCCAGAGCACCGCTTTATGTGCTGATTCTGACGACCTTTGTCAATGTCTTTCTGGATGTTTTTCTGGTAGGTGTGTGTCATCTTGGTGTCCCGGGTGCCGCGATCGCCACGATCGTCTCACAGGCTGTATCTGCACTTGCCCTCTTTATTTATATATGGGTTAAAGTGCCGCTTCTCCGTCTTGGAATCCGTGATATAAAGCTTAAACCAGCGATGCTAAAAAAGACCATCGATTACAGCTCTATATCTGCCGTACAACAGACTGTACTTTACGTTGGACGTCTTTTGGTTCAATCAGGAGTCAACTCACTCGGCGTAGACGCAGTTGCCGCCTTCAATGCAGTCTCAATCATAGATAGCTACGTTTTGGCTCCAGGAGACAGCCTTGCAGCTTCTATCACGACATTTTCTGCCCAGAACCTTGGTGCAAAAGAGTACGATCGCATTCCAAAAGGACTTCGAAAGATGCTAGTTATCGCTGAGATTTATATCGTATTTACCGCAGTCATCGTACTCCTTTGTCGCCATCCGCTTCTTGGCATTTTTCTGAAAGCCCAGGAGACAGAAGCACTCAGACAGGGTATGTCTTATCTGGTACCGATGGCAAGCTTCTACTTTATAAGCGCCATTACCAATACATTCCAGGGATACTACCGAGGCATCGGTCATCTGATGATCACACTTTTTGCCACATTGGTCCAGATTCCGGTTCGAGTGGTCATAAGCTACTCACTTTTTGGTCATCTCGGTATCCAGGCAGTAGCTGTCGGTACTACGATCGGCTGGTGCTGTATGGTTGTATTTGAACTGATTATGTACAGAAAACACGGGCATGTAGAAGCATTAAAGAAAAACGAACGATAACAGAATCAGTATAAAATCAATACAAAATCAACATAAAAGCGACAAATATCGAAACTAAAAAGAATGGAGACAGTGACTTACCGCATAAGTAAATCACTGTCTCCATTCTTTTTTCGTTTTTATTATAAATTTGCAACTATTAGAATTAAATCCTCAAAAGGCTACTCAAAATCCTCTTTTATCACATCCCATGCAGCATCTAAACTAAAATGGCCGCGGATGTAATCCTGAGTTTTATCTGCCAGTTCTTCCAGTCGTTTCTCGTCATTATAAAGTTCAACTACGGTATCTGCGAACTCTTTAGGATCATCTTTCACTAGAAGCACATCTTCCACGTCAGGGATTCCCTCGCTTCCTACAGATGTGGTAACTATCGGAGCACCATTGTAGATCGCTTCTACTACCTTGCCTTTTACGCCTGCACCGTATCTTAAAGGAACTACGACAATACGGCAATTTCTATAAAGTTCTGAAAGCTCTTCTTCACTCACAAAACCTTTGACTATGATGCCATTATCCGGCTGTTCTAAGGCCTTGATCTCATCGGTAACCTTCGATCCGACAATATAGAAATTGACTTTTAGTTTCTCTCGAATCCTTTGGAACACCTCTTTAGCAAACCAAAGAACAGCATCTGCATTCGGCGGATGTGCAAAGCCACCTACAAATAGAAGTCCCTCTCTTTTCGCAAAGTCCTTATTCAGATTTTGAAGGAATTCGTCATAAACATAAGCCGTGATCGCCTTTACAGGAATATCTTCATCCACCGCATGTATAGCCTCTTCCTCTACATAGGACGGATAATACGATATCGCCACCTTGTTGAAAAGAGAAAATTCTATCGACTTCCAGTACTCTGATTCCTTGCGTTTATTTTCATCTTTTGTAAGTTCATACTCCCTGTATTCTCTCATAAAATGCAGGTCATGACCATAATAGATCATCTTGATATTAGTATGCTCTTTGATGAAATCAACGTACTTAGTCGCGATATGCGGACGATTCAGATATGCCACATGTATATCTTTTGCATTTTTCTCAAGCCAATCCCAGATTCCAGCCACATATTCCGGACCATATAAGACCTCTATTCCCATCTGCTGCAATGCAGAGGTATATGGCTCCTCATGCAGGTAGTTGTCTCCTATAAATTTAACCACATAACCTTTTTTCACAAACATCTTGAGATACTGGTATGTTGTCTTAGATCCTGCATCTTTATCAAAAGTCGGAACATAATGATCAATTACAACAATAATCTTTTTACCCATGCTTCTCTCACGGGCACGGAACGGATTCGGATTACCTGTGTTGACACACTGCTTTTTAAACTCTTCTTTCCACTTCTCTTTGAGCTTTTTGCTGTTCTCAACCTGATAACGCTTAAGACCTGTTCCATTGACATCTGTTCCGTTCGAAATGCCTTCAAAATGTATAACCTTGGACTTAGGCTGATAAACAACTCTGTATCCGGCTTTTCTTACTTCAAATGCGAGGTCAGAATCTTCACAGTATGCCGGTGCAAATCTCTCATCAAATCCGCCTATCTGTTTCCAGAGGTTCACCGATAAAAGAATTGCCGCACCAGATATGTAGTCTACATCCTTCACATAGTTATATTCTGCCTTGTCAGGATCGTCAAGTCGACCATAATTCCATCCCGAACCATCGCTCCAGATGATACCACCGGCCTCCTGCAAACGTCCGTCAGGGTATACAAGTTTTGAACCTACCATTCCGATGGTAGAATCGGACTCGATAAGATCAACCAGCGAACTAAGCCAGCCATCTGTTACCTGAGTATCGTTATTTAAAAACATAACGTACTTTCCACGTGCAGCTTTTGCCGCCTGATTGCAGTTTCGAAGAAATCCTTGGTTAGTCTTGTTGCGGCAGATAACCAGATTATCAGCAAATTCTGACAGATGTTCTGTCGCATCAGTCGACACATCATCTGCTATGATAACCTCATAACTAACATCTTTTGTGTGCTCCAAAATTGACTGAAGGCACAGATATGTATACTGAATCTGATTATAAACCGGAATAACTATAGAAACTGTGGGATTATCTGCCTTCGGAAGGTGAATTTTTCCATACTTAAGATATTCTTCACCTATCTCAAGATCTCCCTTTATAAGGTTTTTGCCCTCATCACTCGTATACATCCTAAGCATCTTGCCGGGATGAAGAACTGTGTTTTTCCAATATCCAAGCTTCTTTCGCTTAGCTGTTCCCTTTGGATATTTTTTATTAAATTCCTGTCCGAGTTTTCGACGAACCTTGAAAACAACCGCCTCATGGCTATTTAAGTAGGTAAGGGTCTTTCCAAGTTCCTCATTCTCATGGCGAAGATTTGCGATGATAATATCCAGATTCGCCACATGATTGTTGGTCAGGCGCTGTACCTCCTGAATTTTATGAATTGCTGTATTTTTTTCAGAAACTTCAGTTTCCAGAACATCGATGCGTTTGCGGGCATTTTCCAAATCTTCTTCCAACTTTGGCACTTCTGCCGTACTTATTGCATTTACCATGTAAGGATCCAGATATATACTCTGATTTTCCCCATGAACATATGACTGAAAAGCGGTTTCCATCTTATCATAGAGCGAAATCAACTCTTCATCCGCCTTTACATATTCAGGGAACTTTTCGATAAATTCATGTTCGTTTTTAAAGCTCAAAAGACTCTTGTATCTGCGGTAAAAATAAATTAATGTACGGTATTTTACGAATTCTGACGGAACAGGGAATAAAAAGACCCATTCATAATCAATTGCATATGTTCCATCAGCTGTTACCATCATATTTTCGAAAAGTGCATCTATATTGGACGCACTGTAGCTTTCGTCCCCGGAAAGTTTTTCACCGGAAAGAAGATCCTTATAATCTTCTAGCTCCTCACCGGCATTAAATACCTGCATAAATTCAGGTGTAAGGGCGAACGGCTTGCGATCCTTTGTGCGAATATCATAGATCTCATCCATCGCATCACGAACTGCACTAAGTGCCGCCTCTTCTCCCTGTTCTGACAGAATCTCTCCCAATAATTCCGCTCTTGTCTTTCCTTCAAGATATGGAAATACTACTGTCATTCCATCATCAGAAAATTCTGGCTTCGACATCTTAATTCTTGAATTTTGACGATTTAAAAGCTCGTATTTTTCTTCGAAAGAGAGGATATGTTCTTTTCCTTCAGGGTACAAAGCAATCTTAAAAACCTCACGGTTTTCGCCATTTTTTCTTATCTGTGTTCTTATCTGGAAACGATTTTCACGAGTGCGGTTATATTTGACATAGATAACATCACTTGCTTCAGCCTCATTCACCTCGCCAAGCGATGCGTTATTTTTCTTCCAGAATACTAAAAATGAATTTGATAATTCAGTAAAGCTGTCATCTTCACATGCCGCATCAAATGCCATTCCTATATCCATCGAAAGACATTTTGAACAGTCATATGCAGTTAACACACCTGACAAATCGCCTTTTTTCGGCAGATACTCATCTGAAAAGATCTCCCCCGCGGTACGGTAATCAGAAACAGGATAATAAAAGCTGCCGCCCAAAAACAGCTGCTTCATCTCTTTGAAAGATATGTTAACTTTCTCTCTTTCAGTTCCTGCCATGTATTTAATGCCGAACCAGTTAGCTGCTGCCGCGATCAGGATTCCATCTTCTGAAAGCAGGCTCTTTGCATTGTTAACCTCAATTAGACGTCCCGCCTTATCAAGAGATTTAAAACTGCCAATCAGTGTCACATATCCAAATGTTTGTCCACTTTCGGCTGACTTTTTTGCAAAGTTTTCCACGCTGTCGCATATATATCGGATCTTTCTCGCAATCTCAGGTTCACTTTCAAATCTCTTTCTAACCACATTAAGAGCTTCTTCTGATTCATCAAGTACAGTGACCTGTGATACCTTTTTTGCAAAAAGTCCAGTCAGTGCACCATAATCTGCCCCAATCTGCAAAAGCTCTTTCTCAGGGGCAAACTCATACCAATCAAGCAGATTTTCACGAAGCTCCGAAATCGCATACAAATAAGGGAGTTTTTTATTCTCCTTAAGAGCTTTTCGTCTGTCACTGCCATATTTACCAAACAGTTTCGTAAGCTCATGATTGATGTTATCCATCTTTTTCTCCTTTATAGTCAATTTCTAAACCGAGGCATGGCCATGGCTTAGGACTGAGTTAAATATTCATGTGCCGCTTCTTCTGCACTTAAAGACTGTGCGCGATTTGCAGCTTCCCCGGCCTGTGACAGCTTAAGTGCCACATCTGACTCCATATCATATACACCTACCGTATTTTTATTAGAAATAACTGTAATATTAGCCACGTCATAGAGGCGGTGATATACCACGTGTTCTCCACCCTCAAATCCGGTGCAGCTCATGGAAAGCAGGTATTCTCCTCCCTGCAGAGTCATCTTCTGGGTAAATGCGACATCGTAAACATCGCCTTCTTTAACCCGCTCCACATTTGCACCCTCAAACAGTGTATTGGTGCCGGTAAGTTCAGTTCCCTTCTTATCCTTTATTGTATAGGTAAAGATCGGTGCCTCTATCGGTGCATTGAAGCGAATACGTTCACGAATGGTGAATTTTTCTCCTTTTAAGAGCAGATTTGTGATATTACCTCTCGCGTCAACCAGGCCCAAATCAAAAATCTGTGCCCTTCCGTCACCGTATTCCTC
Organism: bacterium; assembly: GCA_963657995.1. Classification (GTDB taxonomy): domain Bacteria; phylum Bacillota; class Clostridia; order Lachnospirales; family Lachnospiraceae; genus Otoolea. The sequence continues at coordinate 21,542 of CAVKOQ010000004.1, read as the reverse complement.
TCGATTTGTATTGATCGTGATCTTATCCTTCATAAGAGCTGGCTTTACTTTACTGGAAGCACTTGAATCCGCCATCTGCTTCGCAATCACATTTTCAACAGAAGAATCATTCAAAGAGTCCGCTTTATCCACGCTCTTTGCATTTTTACTCTCAGAAGCCTCACCTAATATGCCCTCAGACCCGCTTTTTTCTGTCTCTTCGGCATTGTCTCCTGAGAAATCATTCATAACTTCAAGTTCTTCGCGGAGTGCATCCATCTGCCCTGCCAGAATTTTCTTATAGAGATCTACCATCTTGCCGGCAGAACCCTGGGCTATAAATTCTCCCTTATTAAGAAGTACTACCTTATCGCAATATTTGATGATGCTTCCCATATCATGAGTTACCATGATGATCGTCGTTCCGCTTTTACGGATTTCTTCCATACGTCTGTAGCACTTTGACTGGAAAAATACGTCTCCGACCGAAAGTGCCTCATCTACAATCAAAATCTCAGGTTCTACATTGATAGCCAAAGCGAATGCCAGACGCACAAACATACCGCTGGAATATGTCTTAACCGGCTGATAAACAAAATCACCTATTTCAGCAAAATCAAGGATCTCAGGCAGCTTTTCGTCCATCTCCTTTTTGCTGTATCCCATCATGGTACCGTTCATATATATATTTTCCACACCGGTATAGTCCTGATTGAATCCGGCTCCAAGTTCAAGAAGTGCCGAAATCTTGCCTTTCACACTTACCTCACCGGTCGTCGGTGTAAGTACACCGGTGATAATCTTCAAAATCGTAGATTTACCAGAACCATTCGTGCCGATAATTCCGACTGTCTGTCCTTTTTCGACAGTAAAGGACAGATCATTTAACGCATAAAAATCTTTGTGATACTCTCGGTGAGTTACACTCAAAGATTCTTTCAAGCGGTCAATCGGCTTATCATAAAGCCGGTATATCTTAGTCACATTTTTCACTTCTACAGCATATTCGACATTTTTCTTCGCCTTTTTTGTTTCCTGTGACTCTTTTTCTGTTATAATTTCAGCAGACATATGTTTTATTTGTTCCTCCTGTTTATTACAGCTTTTTTCTAAAAATTAAACAATGAAAAAAAGCCGTCAACAGTTATTTTTTGTTTTCTGTCTGGCTAATTATATCAGTTTTCCATACCTAACGCAATTGCCGCCATAAGAAAATTAAAAAAACGCCCGTAAAAGAACTTTTAGTTCTCTTACGAACGTTTTTGGGGGCTTCAAAAAACTCTTTATGCTGTAAATGATATAGTTGGTGGTAGTCCATCCTACATGGCGGACAAAGATAAGCTTGCGAGCAAATTACCAATTACATTTCACACATAAACTCTTTTCTGACTTCTGCCTCAGACTCGGTATAACCTAACTGTGCAGCCAAACGATGTACCAGTACAGACACTGTTTCCTGCTCTGAAGACTTTTTAGCTTCACGCTTTTCTGCCGGTAAATTGTAATAAGCCTCGTATAAATTAGGACGATATAAACCTTTGTTTTCTTCTCTCATGATAATTGCCTCCATCAAATAAACTTTCTAATTGTGATAGGCGGAAAATCTATTGTAATATAATTATGTCATCATCTCGATATCCGTCTGTGAAATCATTGATTTCTTTCGATGGCAATAATATAGCACTGTCAAATAAAAAGTACTATACCCGGAAATATCATAAACTAATAAGCAAATTACAATTATATAAATAGGTATTTATATATGTAATAAGTACCAATTTTTATTTATCATTTATGTGCAAAACTTACAAAAGTTTCGAAACTTTAATTCTTGGTCACTGCATCATCAGGCAGCTCATCCCGCCATACTATCGACTGAACACCTTCAAACAATTTCTGGTTTCGTTCTACCGTCAAATATACAAAATCATCCGGCTTATATTTGTCCAACATTTCTTCTGTGTAGGTATCAAATGTTGCAAATACAGTCCTTTTATACAGTTTTGGCAGGAAAAATTTGAGATAAATGCTAAAGGAATCTCCTACAACCAGAAGTGTCTTATCATTTGGCGAATCAGACTCAAATATTGTGAAGTCCTCGTCAAGGCTTGTGGCTGTCACTTCCGGCAGATAATTTTCAATTACATATTCAGTGTCATCACTATACTCTGACGCCATATTGAGCATTCTTGCAAGGTCGCCCGACATCAATCCGTTTTCTTCTACCAAAACATCATCAAGAGATAGCGATGTTCCCAAAAGCACATTTGAAATTTCCTGACTTGCTATAAATGAGCCTATCTGATTCCAGTGCGTGTCATATTTGTAATAGAGCTGATATGAATCAGCCTTATCAAGAAGTGCCGGCTTTAGGTCATATACTGGCAATCCCTGTTCCTTAAGTTCAGGTATCATGACATCCAACCTTGATTTATCACCATAAACCTTGACCGATTCAGGCATATACTCTGAATAGACACTTTCCTTATTGGGTGCTTCAAACATAACAAAACGAATCCCACGCTCATTCATCTTATCTACTACCGATGAAATTGATTCTGATATTTTTTTCTTTTCATCAGCCGTATAGAGATTTGTTCGCTGATAATCAGCAAGTGCATCCTCTCCGTCCACGGAAACAGTATAAAAAAGCCAGTTATCCTTTCCGATAGTGACATCAGAGACAGAACTTTCCTTCAATATCTCCACATCAATCTTAGTCTTTGTCTTTACAAAAAGATTTTTGAACGGAACATGGTCATTGTAATAATCTTCAAATTCAGCCGGTATATTATCAAAATTGGCAATCGACAGTTCCGGAAATGATGCCAGATTTCTGTTTTCATAATTTTGCTGATCAAGATGACTCTTAAGTGCAGGATACAAAAGAGTCGGAAGAATCAGGCTCGCCACAAACGAGCATGTTAAAAGTATTTTTTTACTTGTCTCTAAATTCATATTTCTGGTATTTCTCCCTTAAAGAACCTTTACGCAAGTTTATACATCAAAAACGAAAATAGATAAATGGATTATATGTATTATTTACCAAAAGAAGGATCGAAAACCACAATATAGCCATATATCCAATCCAGCTAGCTATGGTAACTGTTCCATCCTGAGAAAGCATACGGCCCTTAATCTTCATCCATAGCCACTGAAACGGTCCGCATACGATAATTGCAGTCACAAGAAACATCCAGATTTTGAGGTTCATATATCTTTCCACAAGAACCACCGCATTATGAGGCACAAACATATATCTTATAAATGAAAATGCCTGACCTATCGTATCGGCCCTGAAGAAAATCCATCCAATCAGCACGACAAATACAGCATATATATGTGCCACAGGTCTAAGCCTGTCCTTTTCAAGCCACTTACCTAAGAATAAACGTTCAAGGACATTAAAAAATCCGTGATAAATACCCCAAAAAATAAAGGTCCATCCCGCTCCGTGCCAGACACCGGTCAAGAAAAATACAATCCATAAATTGATATAAGTTCTAGTCTCACCTTTGCGGTTTCCGCCAAGCGGAATATATACATATTCCCTGAACCAACTCGAAAGCGAGATATGCCATTTTCTCCAGAAATCCCTGATAGACGTTGCCGTATAGGGAAGTTTGAAATTCTCGATGAAGGTAAATCCAAACATTTTTCCAAGGCCTATCGCCATATCAGAATAACCGGAAAAATCAAAGTAAATCTGAAGCATATATAAAATTGCTGTCAGCCACAGCATCGGCCTACTTACATCAGAAGCCTCGTAAGCATACACTGCATCCACTATTTCTGCAAATGTATTGGCAAGAATAACCTTCTTTCCAAGTCCGAATATGAACCGCTTCACACCGTAGGTAAAACCTTCCAGAGTAATCGTCCTGTCATTTATCTGCTCTTCGATATCATGGTATTTAACAATCGGTCCTGCAATAAGTTGCGGAAAGAATGAGATATAGAGCATCATATTGAGCGGATTTTTCTGTGCCTTATTATCGCCCCTGTATACATCCACGACATAGGAAAGTGCCTGAAATGTATAAAATGAAATTCCAATAGGTAGAGACACATTAATTGCTGGCAGTCCGAATCCGCACCCCTTAAGGAGCGGATTCACTACACTGGCAAGAAAGTTATAATATTTAAAATATCCTAAAGTCAGAAGATTGAGTGCTATACATAACACTAACAGCCATCTTTTCTTGCCATATTTATCTACCAGCAGTCCAAAAAAATAATTGACAAAAACCGATAATATCATGAGAACAACATATCTCGGTTCGCCCCATGCATAGAAAAACAGACTGAATAGTGTTAAAATGACGTTCTTTAAGGATTTCGGGCTGACATAATAAAGGACAAGAATACAGGGCAAGAGCACCCATAAAAATATGATTGAACTGAAAACCATTTATGTTAACTCCTTTTTTTATTACAGCACATCAGAGAAATGTGGTCTTAGTTTTTTGAATACCTTAAGTCCAAATATCATCAAAACAAGTGTAACAATCCAGAAATATATAGTCATCATCGGCCGCTCAAAAAACCAGTTGCCGGTAAGCATACTGTCTCTGTATCCCGCAGCAATATAATAAAACGGATTCAATTTAAATACCCATTTTAACCATGATACTCTGTTTGTGAATATTGTCTCATCGTACATAATCGGTGTCAGCCACATACCAAACTGAAGGCAGATTCCGACAATCTGTGCCATGTCTTTAAAAAACACCTGCACAGCACTTGTAAAGTATGTAAGAGCAAGGCCTAACATGGAGGCAGCAAATGAATAATACAGCACCTGGATCCATGTCGGCGACGGAATACGTCCGTCTGACAGATATAATCCGGCCATGATCACAAGAAAGCAAGCATGTACCAGAAAGCATGAAATAAGCTTGATCACAGGTAGCATCTCAACCTGAAATACAACCTTTTTAACAAGGTAATGATATTCCTGCAGACAGTTCGTGCCGGTATTTAATATCTCACTGAAATAAAACCAAGGTATGATACCAGGTGTCAGCCAGATCACATACGTAGCTCCCGGAACAGGCGGTGCGTTTTTCATGCCGTGTTCACCGAATATAAATGCATAGATTGCGATCGTGACCATAGGCTGGATGAACATCCAGACGATTCCAAAGTAGGAGCCTACAAATCTCTTGCGAAAATCAGCCTTGGCAAGTTCAGTGACGAGTTTTCTTTTTTTTATCAATTCCCGAAACAGGGATATAAGTTCCCGCATTCTATCTTAACTCCATTCTTATATTCCAGGATTACTGCTCAGAGCCAAACTTGAATGCATCCCTAAATCCGCCCCATTTCTGATCCTTCTCAGAAATAATCAGCTCCATGCCATCCTCGATCGGCCACTCAACACCGATCTCAGGATCGTTCCATGCCATACCGCCCTCATCGCCCGGATGATAGAAATCAGTACATTTATAAGCAAACTCAGCCTCATCTGAAAGTACCAGAAAACCGTGTGCAAATCCTTCAGGAATATAGAACTGTTTCTTATTTTCTGCTGAAAGAACCACACCAAACCACTTTCCATAAGTTTCTGAATCACTTCTCAGGTCAACTGCCACGTCAAATACAGTGCCGCGGACTGCACGCACAAGCTTGCCCTGCGGATACTGTTTCTGATAATGAAGACCTCTAAGTACACCCTTTACAGACATGGACTGGTTATCCTGAACAAATACCATGTCAAGGCCTGCCTCATGGAAATCATTCTGGTTATATGTCTCCATAAAATAGCCGCGCTCATCCTTAAAAACTGTCGGTTCAATAACGTAAAGTCCCTTGATATCACATGTAGTTACCTTAATTTTTCCCATAATATTTATCTCCTTCATATCCTATTTATTTTATCTGAAAAGTATTTTTTGCAATGCAGCTTCTATCGCAATGCCAACTTTTACTATAACATCTGCCACCACGGCTGACAACCTCTTTTGCTATCTGTTACTATTTCGTTTCCCTCGTTTTTTCATCCTTCATGCGTTCATTTTCATCGATGGCAATCTTCTGCGCCAGATCCTTTAACTTCGTTTCAAGCTGAGACTGCTTTATTGACATATGAAACATCTTTACAATCAGTAAAAATATAACCGCAAGATATATAAAATTGGCGGTCGTGTATGTTCCGGCAATTCTGGCCAGAAGATCGGGTATTTTCGGAAAAACACTGAACAGAATAAGTATGCAAGAAAAACCTATCCAGAATATAGAATCTTCTATCTGAAGTTTCGACTGTCTGATTTTTCGCATAATCATGGCTGTTGTCATAATTGATATAACAATCAGAACAATTCTTAATGTCGGCGTCATCTTTTTCTACCCCCGCTTTCTAAAATTCTGAATTACCAGAATGGATACAAGCATTTTAAGCATATATTTCATCGCATTGACTGGAGTAAGATAGCTTACACCTAGAATACGTTCATCCATAATGACCTGAACTTCTGCTACCCGTGCCCCCTGACGAATCAGATATGAAACTGTATCCGGCTCAGGGCCGTAGTTAAGCCCCGAAGAGAATTCCTTGATCATGCGTCTGCTGAACATACGCATTCCCGATGTAGGATCTTTAATATTTTCCCCGGTTGTCATGCGAATTGCAAGCTCAATCATGTTGCTTCCAAGCATCCTCATGGTAAATGGTTTTTTCTCCTCGACAAAGCGAGAGCCTATAACTATATCGTAGCCCTCACGCATCTTCTCTATCATGGATTTAAGATACTCCGGACGGTGCTGACCGTCTCCGTCAAGCTGAACAGCATATTTGTATCCGTTTTTATATGCATATTTAAGTCCCGCCTGAAACGCCCCTGCAAGCCCCAGATTGATCGGAAGGTTTAGAAGATTGTAACCATTTCTCTGACAAATCGCTGCTGTCTCATCACGTGAACCATCGTTTACAACCACGTAATCATACTCGGGAAAATTCTCTATCAGATTACCTACAACTCTCTCTATATTCTCTGCTTCATTATATGCCGGTATGATAATCAGTAGTTTGGCAGATGGCATTGCTGATACCTGGGACATCTCTTCGTTATGTGAAAGTGCCTTATCACTCATTATCATTTTCTCCTTCCCAATACGCAGGATTCATAGTTAATCTTAAAATCAGCCATTTCGGCAATTTCTTATAATTTTTTCCGAGACGGTATCCGATATACTTGCCTCCACTTGACGTCACAAGCCTTGGTAAAAGATATACATAGCCATTTTTTATAAGCCAATTTGCCGTTTTTTGCACAAGACGTATGCCTTCGCCCTCAGAGCTAAATCTATCAAAGATCTCAGGATGGTCAGCCTGTGACACACCGAGGTCAAAATTTCTGTGAAGCTGCTGCATCGTCGTATAGTTATGTGAATGAATAACCTGTGCCTCAGCTACGTAAGCTATCTTAAAACCTGCATCGGCTACTCGTCCGGCAAATATCATATCTTCATTGAAAATGGTCTTCTTCGTAAATCCGCCTAATTTCAGATAAATATCCCTTTTATATGCCGCACATACATTGGAGCAAAAGTAAGTCTTGATACCAAGCTCGCCCTCGTCCTCTTTTCCCTTAAGTCTGCTCTCTTTCGGATAGTTAAAATCTCTTGTATATCTTTCAATAACCGCACAGTCCGATGTCGGAAGCTGTCTCGCATATGAAACTGCGACTCTGTCAGAATCTTCAAGCGGTTTTATAAGCTCTTTTATAAGATTTCTATCATGTGGAACGCAGTCGTGAGTCATACAGATGCAGATATCAGCATCAGACTTTAGAATACCATCATGGCGGGTTTTTCCATGGTCAAATTCACTTTGTTTTATATGATATACACTGATTTTAGTCTCTTCACCTTCAAATAAGCCCTCAAAACGGTCCGCATCCCAGTATTTTTCTTCCGTATTCATGATAATAACACGGTTTACCACTGTACTCTGCTCCAGAAGCCGTTTTAATAATTTTTCTAGCTTATCGCCAGGTCTGAATGTAGGGATAATGACATCGACTTTCATCATTTTTCATACTCCTTATAGGCTTTTCTGTAAAAATGCATCAAAATCCTGACCATCCAGTCAGGCCACATCTTTTTAAACATAGCCATTTCATCTGCAGGTCTTCTGTTGTCCTCGATGCAAGCCTTAGTTGTCGCTTCTCCGTGAACCCTGTAGGCAATGAGTGGCTTTTCTGAGCAGATAAAACGTCCATTTTTTCCGGCCAGTTCATATAAATTGTCCCAGTCAAGTGCAAAATCATACTCAGAATGAAACATATCATCTCCAATACGTTCCTTGTTGTACGTGCAGGACGGACAGCAGATAGAGTTTCCAAACCATACACTGCTTCTCTTGATCCATGTCTGATTGGAAAGAAAATGCAGTCGAAGCGGCAGTCGAAGTATCTTTTTTACCAGCCAGACCATATTAAAAGGTTCCGACACAGCACATATTTTACCATTTTTCTCTGTCATTCGTATCGTCAGATAATCACTTGCAAAAAGAGTCAAATCCGGATATTTTCTCACTGCCTTAAGGAGATTTTCTGCATAATCGCTGCGATATCTGTCATCCTGATGAGCGATCGTTACAAAACTCCCTTTAGCCTTTTCATAAGCAAACATCCAGTCTTTTCGGATATTACTTTTACCGCTCCTAACGTAGAGCGGTACGTGATATTTTTCTGTAATTTCTCTTATATAATCACTGGGAGTGGATGTGCAGCAGATAACTTCTGATTTTACCGTCTGGCTAGTCACTGAATTCAGACACTCATCCAGATACGGAGAATCCTTGTATGCACAAACCGCAAATGTGTGAATAATTTTCTGCTGCATATTTTTCCCTTCCCTTATCTGCAAAATTTCATCCATATATCAAGATAAACGGTAACTGACAGAATAATCGCTGCCAGCCCAAGTATCATGGCATGATAATTCTTGTTTTCCATCCTTACAATTATCTTTTCAGGATTAAACACAAGCCATAGAAGTGGCAGAAACGGCAGATAATAGCGTCCCTGTACCCCGTCTATGTAAGTCTTTCCAGGTTTTGTAAATGCTATGTACATCGATGTCCATACAAGCACAGCTGTGCCCGCACAGAGAATAAATATCCACAGTTTCTGTCTTTTTGATAGTCTTTTTCCACTGTATGACTGACCGGCAGTGAGGATAACTGCCGCAGAGCCGGCATATAGAGCCCACGTAAAAGACATAGTCCCGGTAGTTCCCAAAAGCCCCAATGAATTTTCTCCAAATACATAGGACGGAAATGTCCTGTATAGATTGCATATGAGAACCCATGCATAGGCAAGCGGCTGACCGAGAATATAGGCAAGCTGCCCCTTTTCGCTCGTACTGTCACCTCTTACATCTCCGATATCCCGCGGTGCTATGACAACCGGCAGTACAAAGGACAGCATCATAAGTACACAAATTACGATAAAACCGCCTTTCATCAGATACATCTCACGTTTTGAACGGAAATTCTCTTTAGGTATCATAAGTCCAAGCAAAATAAGCGGTGCGTAGACTGCCTTGATGCGACATCCCCAGATGAACGCGATGACTATTAAAGCATATGTTTTCCAATTTATCTTTCTATCGCTAAGTGCCGCGTCCATGATACCTGCAAATGACAGCCATAGGCAAGATGTAACCGCCGGGTCGTAAGAATATACACCTGCAAGCATCATCGGTTCAGGCATCAATGCAAGAAATGCAAATATCGCTTTTCCGATTGGCATCTTTTTGATGGCAAAATAAAGAATAACTGCATAAATATATAGATTTCCCAGTCTTCCAAGCTTATACAGCACACTAAACGGAATATGTACCAGTTCACCGATCTTAAGCAAGAGTGCCGAACCCACGTAGCCTGTCATAGTCGTCTTATTTAAATCGGTACTCCACCTATGTTCTCCTCCTCTGTAATCAGCGCTCTGATTCAGATAGGAGTTTAGTGCCTCCTGTTCAGCTCCACTCTCGGGCTGGTTATACGGCCAGGTGTCGATTCCTGCAATAAATTCCTGCAAAAGAGCCGGTCCACAATCTACCGGAGAACGGTAATTGGCCATCCAGAATACTTGTGAAAAATGTACCTCCTCATCCCAGCTTACCTTGTTAGCCGGAAGCGACAGGGAGAAAACTGTTCCAAGCGTCAGTGAAATAAGTAAAAATCCCACTTCGATACGTTTTGCGACAAAATCCCTGAAAAAAATAAGCACAGCCAGAATCAGCAAAACACTCCAGATGAGAAAAATTCGGTACCAGTTTGTTTTAGCACATGTCACGGTTTCAAATCCTGTTAATGCAAGAGGCATCTCGTCAAAATTTATATAAGAAAGCCCATCCTCACTAAGTTCTTCTCTTTTAATCAGGATATCCACATAATCAATCTTTCCGTTTACCGGAACTGATGAAAATTTAAGGACACGGCAATTGCGGTCAGTTACCATCTTCGCATCATGCTCACTCTGTTCTCCGTAAACATTGCGGTATCCGAAACGTACCGTGGCATTCAATAATCCATCATAATCATAGCTGTAAACAAACTGGCTGACATAGGTTCCATCAAGTGGAATATGTATGTAGCCCGTTTCATCTGTAAGCCTCAAAACCTTGGTCTCTTCTGATATCTTCTGATTATCTGCGGCAAAACTGCCCGAATCACCATTTTCTGTGACAACCTCGAATCCGCTTATCTGAACATCGTCAATTTCGATGGTCCGACAACTCTTCTGGCTCCATCCATTGGCCCTAAGTGCCGGCAGATTGAAAAAAAGTTCCCCCAAAAGACCTATTACAAATATTACAGCAAGTGTCAAAATCAGCTTCACTGCATCTTTTTTTTCTATTTTCTTAAAGGATTTCGTGCCTAGCTGCATTTTTCACACCCCTGTGTTCCAGAATACGTTCATAATCCTCTATATAATCAACCTCAGCCCAGAAATGTCCGCTGACATTTTCCACATATACAGGCTGTTCACCTGTCATGCTGTAAACGACGTTCTCCCACCATACTCCATGTTCCTGATGATCGATCATCTCATTCATGCGGTGCACAAACTCCGGCATAAAATCTGCCAAAAATCGTCCTATTCCGATATATTCGCCTGTTACATCGTCTCCTGTGAGTTCTTTTCCATATTTTTTTAAAATTCCATTTTCATAGAAAAATTTATAATCAGCTGTTTCACGTCTGCTTTCATCCGAAAACATCAGTGGACTGCCCTTACTTGCAAGTATCAGATCCAAAAGTTTTTCTTCAAGATATACGTCACCATTCATGATCATGAGATCATCGCCAGTCAAAAATTCTTTTGCAAACCATGCCGAGGCGATACTGTTCGTCACATCATAGAATGGATTATAGAAAAACGATACATTTTTTTCTGCAAGCACATCCTTTATCACATGGGCCTCATATCCTAAAACAATGCCTATATCGTGAATACCTCTGGAATGAAGCAAATCTATCGTATATTCGATCAGACACTGTCCACCGCCTATATCTACTGTACATTTAGGTTTTCCCGACAAATATCTGGAAATACGCGTACCTCTTCCGGCTGCAAGTATCAGTACCTTCACAGAAGTCCCCTCCTTTGCATATCTTTAAGCGATTCGATAAGAACATCGTTATCCTTAGGTGTCAAGGCTCCGATATGTCCGACACGGAATATCTCATCTGCAAGGGCTCCGCCATTTGGGCATACCCAGATGCCGTACTCATCTTTTAAAATTTCAAAAATACGGTACGCCGATACTGGTTTTCCTTCCTTGTCAATACCTGTCGGATGAAGCGGAGTCACCGCATTTGACAACGAATCTGAAGCGATTTCAAACGGCAAATCAGAAATTTTGGTTCTAAAATCCTCCGCCTGATGATGAATACGTGTCTGTTCTTTAAAAAGTCCTTTTTCCTCAATCATCATAAGACGCTTATGAAGCTGCAAAAGCACACTCACGGCAGGTGTAAACGGTGTCTGCCCACGTTCACCATTTTTCAGATAATCACGAAGGTCAAAATACATGGAACGAACTGCCGTCTCATGAACTCTTTTAATTGCACGCTCTCCCAAAACCATGATCGAGAGTCCAGGAGGAAGGGCCAGAGCCTTCTGTGAACCGGTAAGAACCAGATCTACTCCCCATTTATCCATCTTGAACTCATCAGCCAGAAATGAGCTGACCGCATCTACCACTAAAACCAGGCCATTTCGTCTGCAAAAATCAGAAATCAGGTCCATATCGTAAAGTACACCTGTTGATGTCTCATGAACATTTACAAGGAATCCGGTAAATTCTTTATCATCAAATGGTTCAAGACTTTTAACATCGAGTGCCTGACCGCTCTTTAACTTTATCTCTTCATAAGGGATCTCATGAATCTCACAGATTTTGGCAAATCTGGCACCAAAGCTGCCTCCATTTACCACAAGCACGCGATCTTTACCTGTAAAAAGGTTCATAACCGCAGCTTCCATCGCCGCCGTACCTGATCCGGTCAGAAAAACTGATCGTGAGTCATCAGACGCACCTATAAACTTTTTCATTAAACGTTCATTTTCTTTCATAATTGAAGAAAATTCAGACGTTCTAAAATACGGAATTTCTTCCGCTCCGATGGCTCTGATCTCCTCATCCATCTGCACCGGTCCAACTGCAAAGTTAATCATACGCTTCCTCCAAATTTATATCTGTAAGGCTTTATATTTCCTTTTTTCTACTGTTTTATCCTTCGTGCCTGTCTCCTGTACATCACAAGCGATGTAATTCCAAAGCAGGCGGTAAGTGCCGCCATCAAAATCAGATACGAAAATGAACCGCCAATAAGTCCTGCTGCCCTCACACATGGCGAAGAAATGATGAGTGCCACCATCGTCACTCCGACATAGCCAAGAAATATACGTTTCTGCTCCTGCATGATGATAAGTGCATAATAAAACAGATTCACATATGCATTGAACGCACCACCGAGGATTATAAACACCAGTGCAAGACGGCATTCCCCTAGCATATATGCGATCTTAGGATAAAGCATCGAAAGAACCGGTATTCCCAAAATCCATGCACCACCGACTGCCAGTATCGTAAGTGCCGCTATGATCAATGCCAGACGGCCAACTGTACCGGCAAATTCAGCGAGTTCGTTTTTTTCCCACTGAGCCGATAGTTTCGTGATATACGGGCGGATAACAAATCCGGCCACGAGATTAATCACACTTGTCGGCATGAATATTGCACCAAATACCGCCTGATACTTATCAGCCATATTTCCTTCTATTGCATATTTTGCAGCCGAAAATACATAAAAATCCAAGATAACCGACAAAAACAGGACCACATTTTCCTTAAAAAGCAATCCGACACGCCCTGAACGCACTTCCCAATCCACCTGCGGCAGTTGTCCGATCACAGAAAAATCAAATAAACAAACTCCGGCAAGCTGTGCAAGCACTGCCGCGAGGCAGGATCCGACCAGATTGTTTGTCGCACCAAGACAACCTAAAAAGATGCTAACCGACAGAATAGTTCGAAATGCATTGGATTTACCTGTCAGATAAAGGCGACCATCGCGCTGAAACTCAGCCTCATACGCGTCCGCAAAGCCATCGATGACCTTGTATGCAACCATCAAAAAGACCGTCGCCGCCTTGACAAAAGCATAGTCACGGTTGAGCACCACGACATAAAAAAGTCCGGCAAAAAGTGCCGTCCCGCAGGTCATAAGACGCAGTCTTAAATATTCACCAAATGTGAATCTTCTTCTCGTATCCGTAATTTGAAATGGCCGGATACCAAAATAGGCCACCATAAACATATGCTGGCCAAAGGTAGAATAGGCAAATGAGAATATACCGCCCTCATCCTCTCCGACAATCTGAATAACAGCAATCGTCAGCACCATGGACGCAAGGGCATATAAGAAACTCCCAACCATATTCCAACTCATATTTCTTTTTTCAATCTGCCCGTCTCCTCCGATCAGGGCCTTAGACAAATATTTTATCATATCATTTCAAAACAAACTGTGATGGATTATCGCACCGACAATCTACACTACATTTCATCCTTAGAGAACTCCAATCTGCTTGGAGTATGTGTTTTTCGCTTTTCGACCGGCGGAAGCTTCATAAAATCGCCATACATATTCGTGAGCATTTCTTCTATATTGGCTGGAAAATTCATACGTCTTCCTTCAAATTCAAGCTTTCGAAGCGGATAACAGCGTGTACGATCTACCACATTCCAATATGGACTGGTATCCGGCAGAAATGCCATCCGGCGGGTATGATATTTATTGTACTTGCGACAGACAAGATCACACCGCTTTCTAAGCCACTCTGGAGATATATGAAATAACTTCATAAGTCTGTACACTAACCCGCAGATCATCCAAATCACGCGTGCCTTAAATCCACGCTGCTGGAGTGTCGGTCTTGGAATCGCACGAAGAATCATAAGCTTGCTCCAAAACCAGGCTGTCCACGACTGAATCTGATACAGGAGCGGATTATCTGCTACATTGTCAAGTACATACAGGTCAAGAAAAATTCCAAAAGGGCAATCTACGTTCTTCATAACCTCTTCAACAAAAACCGTATCTTTCTTTACCAGACGTGTCGTCATCAGCGGATAGTTCGGATATCTTTCTGCATTGAGTATCAAATATCGATCACTCATCTTTTTTTCAACAATTTTCAGAAGGCGTTCAAAATCATGTCTCGGCATGGCAATATCTATATCGTCGTCCCACGGAATAAATCCCTTATGGCGCAGTGCACCGATTCCCGTGCCGGCTATACCAAAATATTCCAGATGATAGTCTTCGCAGATCCTGATAAAATCATCCAAAATGGATAAAATTTCTGCCTGTAGCCGTTTTAAAACTTCAGGCTCATAAAATCTATCGTCCATACCGATGTAAATCCCCTCCGTAATCAAATAATACGAGGGTATTCTACTATATTTTAATAAAAAAGTAAACTGCGGCTATATGGATTGCGTGTACAGTAACCTTATTTTCTCATTAGTTGACGTAATCTCAAAAATCTTGTATAGTTGATGTTAATTCAATGAAAAAATAAGGGGGATATGTCTATGGATCACAATGTTACCATCGGTGCCAAGGTTAAAGCCTTCCGCACAGCAAAAAAATATACCTTGAAGCAGCTTAGCGAGGAATCCGGACTTTCCATCGGTTTTCTTTCCCAGCTTGAGCGTGGCCTGTCATCGATCGCCATCGACTCTCTGGCGAAGCTTGCCAACATTCTAGGGGTCAGCCTTTCCTCATTTTTTGACTCTGCTGCCGACCAAGAAAAATCACCTGTCAACCGAAGTTTTGGAATGCATTGTTCACAAATTAACCCCCAGATCATTCAGTACCTAGTAAATGGCAATGCACAGGATTTCGCCTGTCTTCCGCGTATTTTTCATCTCATGCCGTCCGCTACCACAAGTCCTGAAAACAAGCTTGAGATGAATCAGCACGAAGGCGAGGAATTTATCTATGTTTTAGAGGGCATTCTGACCGTATATCTGGATGGCAATGAATACTGCTTAAATCCTGGAGACAGTATCCAGATACACTCCCAGACTCCGCACGACTGGGTCAACAATACAAACCGGGTTGTCAAGATCCTTACAGTGCATACTCCAAATCCATTTGTTCATGGAAATGAAGTTGTATTCTAGATAACTAAAACTATATTTTGATTACTGTAACAAATAAGAATCCGTCCCTTAGGTCAAAGAGATTATTTTCTCTGACTTAAAGGACGGATTTATTTATTTCATAGAAAGGTGCGTCCTATGTAATAGAACAAGCTCGCTCTATGTTTCTCACTGTATTTTCGCCTGACTCTGAACAATTACATGCTATAAACGCTCTTTCCTGACATATATACTTCTTTCACATCATCCAGTGCACCAATATTCTTCGATACATCTCCGGAAACAACAAGTATATCTCCTGTCAGTCCTTCTTTGATGCTGCCTGTCTCATGATCAATTCCAAGCACACATGCAGCATTGTAGGTCGCAGTTCTCACGGCCTCCAAGGGCGTAATTCCGTATTTTACCATATAGCCCAACTCCTGATGAATAGGAAGCGGCGGTGCCTTATAAAGAACCATGTCGCTGCCTGCCAGAACTGTAACACCGGTATCATAGAGCTTTTTAAAATTATCCCTGTAAGATTCAAAAGCCGGCTTAAAAAACGCCTGATCATGAACTGCCCTGGCAGCGATAGGATTGTCCGTGTCCACGCCAGCCTCGATCATCTGCTTTGTCTGCTCATACAGATATGTGTATGCCGTGATCGTAGGCGTCCAGGCAATCTTCTTTTCCGCCATCTGTCTGGCCTGTTCTACCGTGAGGAATGTTCCGTGCTCAATCGTATCAAATCCGGCATCTATACACATCTGTATAGATGGCTGTGTACCTGCATGCACCGCAATCTTCACACCTTGGCGATGTGCCTCGTCAACTGCCGCATCAAGTTCTTCCTGTGTAAATTCAGGTATATCGCCGCGATTGCTCGTAAGGATCTTGACCCAGTCAGCGCCTTCTCGAAGCTGTCCTCGTATAGCAGCACGCACACCCCATGGGCTGTCCGCTTCCTCAACACCATCCTGATGGCCATGTCCTCCGGTCATACATATTCCCGCATCTGCATGAATGATACGCGGAACTGTCACATAACCCTTTTGTCCGGCAAGCCTGAGCTGTCTCATAAGCTTTGGTGGGCAGGACAGATCTCTCACTGTTGTGATTCCAAGCCTAAGTGACTGCTTTGCCTGTTCAAGTGCATAATATGCAACCATATAGTCATCGTAATTGTCAAGGTCCGGCTGACTGTAGTAGTATCCAAAATGCACATGCATATCGAAAAGTCCCGGAAGTATGGTCGCTTCACCGTAATCTTTTACCTCTTCATCCGGGTAGTACTCTGCCACCTTAGAAGCATCCCCCATCCAGCCAATTTTGCCGTCTTTATTAAGATACACAGCCTGATCGTTGAGACATGTTTTCCCATCACCGATAATCAGATATTTCGCTTTTAGAATCATTTCACGGACTCCCCTTTCTCTTTTCATGAATATGAAATGTTAATTTACTGTCACAGCAGTCGGTATCGCAATTTTTATAAAGGCGGTACACATCTTCTGCGTACCGCCTTAAAAAATTTATTTATTTTTAATAGAACAGTCTGTTTACTGCACTGAAGATACCACGGATTGAAGCTCTCGTGATATTGGAGCTGATACCAACGCCATAGGTTGCCTGACCGCTCTTCACATCCATCAGATGGATATAAGATGCTGCCTGTGCTCCTGAACCTGAGCGAAGTGCATGCTCTGTGTAATCCAGAACACGGATCTCAATACCAAGTGCATCTTCTATAGCTCTCTGTACAGCATCGATCGGTCCATTACCTACGCCCTCAACGGTACGCTCAACGCCATGGTCTGTAAATGTAAGAATTGCAACAGTTGCAAATGCACCGCCTTCATATTCCTTATCAGTAATCTGGCATTTTTTGAAATGCATCGGTTCCTTCTTATCCAGATAGTTAGAGCGGAACTCATCCATAATCTGCTCAGGAGCAACCTCCCCCTGTTTTTCTGCAATTTTCTGGATAACATCTGCAAATTCTTTGTGCATTCCCTTTGGAAGACGGAATCCGTAGAAGGAATCCATAACGAAGGCTACGCCGCCCTTACCTGACTGGCTGTTGATACGGACAACCGGCTCGTATTCACGTCCGATATCACTAGGATCGATCGGAAGATACGGAACTTCCCAGATACCATCTGTTCTCTTCTGAAGTGCCTGCATACCCTTGCTGATGGCATCCTGATGTGAACCTGAGAATGCTGTAAACACAAGCTTTCCTGCATATGGATGTCTCGGGTCAACAGTCATCTTGGTGCATCTTTCGCAGATCTCGGTAATCTCTTTTACATTTTCAAGATTCAGCTCAGGATTGATACCCTGTGAGAACATATTGTAAGCGATATTTAATACGTCGATATTACCGGTACGCTCACCGTTACCAAGGAGAGTTCCCTCGACACGGTCTGCACCGGCTAAGAGTGCCAGCTCAGTAGCTGCGATACCTGTACCACGATCATTGTGCGGATGAATACTCAAAATGATACTGTCACGGTTCTTAAAGTGCTTGTTCATCCACTCGATCTGGTCTGCATACACGTTCGGAGTAGTCATCTCTACCGTAGCCGGAAGATTGATGATGATCTTGTTGTCAGGTGTTGCACCCCACTCTTCCTGTACAGCGGTACAGATATCCAGTGCAAAATCAAGCTCTGTTCCGGTAAAGCTCTCCGGAGAATACTCAAGGATTACTTTTCCGTCATAATCTTTCATGTATTTCTTTACCATGCGGGTACCATCAATTGCGATCTGCTTTACTTCCTCGCGATCTGCATGGAATACGACCTCACGCTGTAATGTAGAAGTCGAATTGTAAATATGTACAATGGCCTTCGGAATGCCCTGAATCGCATCGAAGGTTCTCTTGATTAAGTGCTCACGACACTGTGTCAGAACCTGTACAACCACGTCATCAGGAATTAACTTTCTCTCTACTAACTGACGAAGGAAATCAAACTCGATCTGGGAAGCAGCCGGAAAACCGATCTCGATCTCTTTGAAGCCCAGTTTTACAAGGAGATTGAACATCTCGATCTTCTCCTCTACAACCATCGGCTCAACCAGTGCCTGATTGCCGTCACGAAGATCTACGCTGCACCAGATCGGTGCTTTCTCAATCTCTTTATTGGGCCACTCGCGCTCCGGGTAATTAACCACCGGAACTCTCTTATATTTCTTATAATTCAACATGTCTTTCTCCTCCATAACTCTATCCCGGTAACTTTCTCCCGGTCAATTCTTCATTAAAAAATGTACTTCTCTGCTATCATCCTAAGCTTTGGAGTCGATAGATCACGCCGTACTTTTTAACAATGAATAAAATTACTGATTCAGGTCTAACCCCATATAATCATCCCTTTTCTTGCATCCATGTATCATAATATATGGATAAAATCGTTTCAATCATAGATTATACCATTGGAAATAGAGGATATCAAGAGAAAAACAGGACAATTACGGCTGTCCTGTCATCTCTCTTAAGTTTTTATACAACTTTATGTGCCAGCCATCTTCGGCTCTTAAACCTTAGTGTAAACACAATCCCCCGAATTGTCCAGTCTGTAAACATACCGATCCACACTGCGATCGGGCCAAAGCCGTGTACACGGCACAGATATACGCAGAGCGTCACCCTGAATAACCACATACTGATGCAAGAGAGAATCATCGAGAAACGCACATCTCCTGCCGCTCTCATACCATAAGCCGGAACGAACGCAAGTGTCCAGACAATCGGTTTTACTACGGTTATCCAGCCTACCATGTAAAGGCACATCTTCGCACTTTCGGATTCCATGCCACCAAGAATTGTAACCGGTTTAGTTGCCAAAAATACGATTGCACAGCTTGCAATTATGACTATTTCTGCCACTGCCGTCAGTTTTTTGATATAATAAATTGCCTCATCCTTGCGTCCTGCACCAAGGCACTGTCCAACAACCGTCATCATGCCGATTCCGATACCGATCGCTGCAATTCCGTTTAAATTCTCCAAAATATTCGTCATCGCCTGTGCTGCGATCGCGATCGTTCCGAGAGTCGATACAGTAGACTGAATCGCTAGCTTTCCAAACTGGAACATCGCATTTTCAATGCCGTTCGGAATTCCAAGTGAGAGGATCCTCATAATCCTACGTCCATCAGGCCTGATATGCAGATAGTTTCTCACTGCAATTTGCTGATTTGGATTTCTAAGAAATGCAAATACTGCAACTGCTGATATCACTCTCGAACCAAGTGTAGCCATTGCCGCACCGGCAACGCCCATGTTGAACGCCCATATAAGAATCGCATTTCCGGCGATATTTAAACCATTTGAAATGACTGCGATCGTCATCGGAAGTCTCGTGTTGCCCTGTGCACGGTAGATGGATGAACCGGCGTCATATAGGGCAATAAACGGGAATGAAATCGCTGTATAGAAAAAGTATATCTGTGCCGCTTGCATGACATCCGCCTCAACGCTGCCGAAAATAAGCCTAAGTAGCGGTCCACGTGCAAACAGACAAACAGCCATGACCGCTGTCGAGATACACGCTACAACAAACGTAAGCTGTCTTGCAGATTCTTCTGCATTTTCCTTATCTTTTTGTCCTATATACTGCGAACATACAATCGTGCCGCCTGCTGCCAGTGCATAAAATGCCTGTATCACTAAAATATTGATAGCATCGACCAGTGAAACCGCTGAGATCGCTGCCGATCCCACGTTGCTGACCATGATGCTGTCCGCCGTACCCATCAGGGAATTTAAAATCTGTTCCACTATCAAAGGAACAAGAAGTATCCTAAGATCTCTGTTGCTGAATAGATGTTTTTTCTGTTCTTGTATACCCATATACCGCCCTGTAACTTTCTAAAATCTTTTTTGCAGTTCGGGTATTGTTGTATCACGAACTTATCCCACTGTCAATCTTGTGTGTTTTCTCCATCCGAGCCTGGCAACCTTACCAAATCCTCATCACATGCTGCATGATAAGACTTACAACCGTGATTCCACACCAGCATGATGCACCAACCGCAATCGGTTTTCCGCCTGTTTTGATAAGCTGTACTACATTGCTGTTTAATCCAATGGCTGCCATCGCCATGATTATCATAAACTTCGATAATTCCTTGATCGGTTTAAATGTCTCCGCACTTATTCCCATATTTACACAAGCTGTTGTTATAATAGCTGCAATTACAAAATAAAGTATAAACATCGGAAATGATTTTTTCAGGCTGAATCCAGTGCCCTGCTTTCCATCTTCTGCACTTTTCTTTGCTCTTATCAGAGATAATACAAGTGTAATCGGTATGATCGCAAGTGTTCTTGTAAGCTTGACTGTAACTGCCTTGTTCAATGTTTCACTTCCAAGATTCCACATGCTGTCCCATGTTGAAGCAGCCGCTGTTACAGATGATGTATCATTTATTGCTGTTCCCGCAAAAATACCGAATGCATCTCCATGGACGGTGTCAAATCCAATTGCTTTTCCAAGTATAGGGAAGAAGATCGCTGCCAGTACATTAAAAAAGAAAATAACCGCTATCGACTGTGCTATTTCATCATCATCTGCATCGATAACGGGTGCGGTTGCCGCAATTGCAGAACCTCCACAGATTGATGAACCAACACCTACAAGTATTGATGAATTTGCAGATACTTTTAAAACTTTCCTCATAATCCATGCAATAACAAGAGATGTTGTAATTGTACATATAATAATCGGCAATGATTGCTTTCCAGTCTCAAATATCACACCAAGATTCATTCCAAATCCAAGCAGGACCACCGCAGTCTGAAGAATCACCTTTGATGTCCATTTGATTCCCGATTCTGCTTTTCCTTTATCACTCCAAAACATTGTGATAATCATTCCAGCTAT
>CAVKOQ010000003.1:45943-51906 GCA_963657995.1 bacterium | reverse complement strand
ACTACCTCGTTAAGTGGACAGGTGTAAATTCGCACTAAGCTCGAAAACACCTCGCTAAGTGTTCATATTATATCACACAAAACGCAGAAATCAGGAGAATTATTTTGAGCGTGCTCCTAATTTCTGCGTTTTCTTTATGTCAAAGAGGGATTAAATTTTTTTCGATTAGTGGATCAAAGCATTTCAGCAAACGTCTGCACGCGAGTGCGAAGCTGCTCAAAGCTTGTATTTAATGGATCAATTTCCACAGTAAGACATGGATAACCACTTTTCTTTAAATCTTTTTCAAACCATGGCTGATCGTATTCTTCCGGATCGCAGAACTTCATCAAGCAGTTGATGACACCATCAGCTTTATTTTCGTTGCAAAGCTTGGTCAAAAGAGCACCGCGAGGCTTACCTATCTCGTGAATCAAACTACAACAAGTACGATCCTTCCACTGAAATGCAAGACGTTTTAGGCCACCACCACCTGAAATTGGAATATCTGTACGAATTTGACGTCCTTCCTGTGCTAGGTCATCCGCAACAACTGCTATATTATTTGCTTCAAGGATCTTAAGAAACTCCTCTGGTTCTCCCGTAATACCTGTAAGAACAACCTTTTTTCCTGTAAAATCATAGTTTGGTAATTTTTTTAGTTCTTCATTGATCTCCTTTACGATCGCAGTATGTTCTGACTTTTCAAAGAATAGTGCACTTTTCATCACCGCATGACGGACAGCGGGTGTAATGATATCAAGATGTTTAACAGCCAATGCGGAAAACTCCCGCATTACAGCATTGTGTTCATTATAGATCTCGATAGTTCTGCAAAGTGCCTTTTCTGTCATCATCTGGCCTGTAGCGGTAGACAGCATAATAAGAACATTCTCATACTCACTGATCAGATAGTCAATGCTGGCAGGCGAGGTACGGTTCTGAGGATACACGATCGGAATCATCTTAATATCAGGAACCCCAAATCGCCAGTTCTGGGTCATACAGCGAAGTGTATCGCATATTGCCGGAATAATCACACCGCTTAGACCTTTATAAGCACCATTTAGTCCAAATTCCATGTTTGCCTGCATAATCGGACAGGCAAATGGAGGAAGATAACTTTTAACAAGCTTTAATTCTGTTTGACCACCCCAAAGCCCCATCGGTATCATGCCACTGGCATGAACAAGTTCCTCTGGCGTATAGGGCTCAAAACATCCAATTACTTTTTTTCCAGCAGCCAAATATTTCTCAAGCTGTGCCCGTGGATTTTTACAGGCATTTTTCAGACATTCTATATTTATATGTAAATCAGCCATTTTAAAAGCCCTCCTTATTCTGTTTCATAATCTCCACAAGCCCCTGAATACGTGTTTCAAATTGTGCTTCGCTATAATTTCGGTAGTCCGCCTGATCACCGTCAAATGCAGTAAACGGAACTCCGGCGGCTTTTGAGAGCTGACGCTGAACTTCCATCATTTGACAGTCCATAACCTTGCAGCTTCGATTAACATGGTAGATCGTTCCCTCACATCCAAAACGATTCAATGCTTCTAAACGGCGGTCGATCATGGTACTTGCATTGTCACCATTTGTCGAGGCAAAACAGTACGCACGTGCCATACCGTCCAGATCTTCATATTCAATAGCCCAAGCTTTTCCATAACTGGAAGCAACCATGTTTATGCCGTATTTCTTTAATGTACGGAGATTATGGCTCAGATATGGCCAACAGGCAATGCCATCCCATGAGATACGGAACTGTTCTTCTACTGGAAATGTGGAGGTACCTTCTTCTATATGTTTTTCAATCTCACTGTTTAACTGTTCAAGAATCGCAGTAGATGATGTTTTTCCACGATTGCAGACCATTGCA
Organism: bacterium; assembly: GCA_963657995.1. Taxonomy (GTDB): domain Bacteria; phylum Bacillota; class Clostridia; order Lachnospirales; family Lachnospiraceae; genus Otoolea. The sequence goes on along the minus strand of CAVKOQ010000003.1, from coordinate 50,048 downwards.
GACATATAGTTGAAGAGTTCAAATCCACTTAACGGTGACGGCTTGCGGTCGAGAAGATTGTTGGCACGCTCCCAGAGGTAGCTGTTTCTTTGACTAATCTTCATAACCTCTTTAAAACGCTCATCATCCCAAGTTTTGCCTGTAAACTCGCAGAGATCTTTAATTAGCTGATCAATCTGTGCACGTACATATCGAACGCGAGTCTCTGTTACGTAGTCCCATGGGTTATAGCACGTATCAATAAAAAATATTGGTATGTTCATTTGCCTTGCCAGGTTTTCATACCACTTGGTAAGCTGGTTGCAAATATTATTTGTAAGCAAAAGGAAGTCTGGTTTTACCATCTTGCCTCCGTCCGGCAGTTCCACAGTGCTCTCCTCGTTTAAAACAGAAGCGTACGCCAGATTGACTTTAGCATATGCACAAAGATCGTTGGAATAGCCTAGAGAGCCTTCACATTCCTGCAGAAATGGGTCAGCTTGATGTCTGGCGGCGATTCCAGCGGAGTGATTTTCTGGATAGAGAATGTTTAAACCCAACGTTTCAGCAATCTCCTGTGGAAAGATTGAAGCAGACCAGCCGACTTTTTCGCCACGTTCCTTTGCAAGACGTGCATTCTCAAAAAGTGCAGCAGTTTGTTCACCGAGCATTATCATGCTCTTCGGTTTTGGTCGCTTAGGCTTTGTCGGTGCGGCACCTGAAGCCTGAGTTTCAGACTGCAAAGCAGTAGTTTCTTTTTTTTCATTTTCTGTATTTTCACTCATAAGATTCGCTCCCTTAATTTCAATTATTGCATTCACTAGCACACATATCTACAAATGACCTATATCAGCGGATATCTCCAGCCTCATACATGGATTTAATCTTTTCGTCATCATATCCAAGTTCCTTTAAAATCTCCGATGTATCACATCCGATTGGTCCGGAGATCTTGTGAGGGATTGTTCCTGGATCTATAGAACGGAAGTGAGACGGTCCATTCGTGAAAACTGTCCTCGTTCCATCAGGATATTCGTAGTGATAAGCATATTGGTTGGCAATAACCTGCGGATCATTCGGAACATCTTTAAAATGTGCCAGTATTTCATGCGGCAGATCATTGGCATCTAAAAGCTCATGCCAGTAGGAAAGTGGATGTTCTTTAAATTTCTCATCTAGAATTGCAACAAGCTCTTTCTTATTTTCATAATAGGCATCTGAAGTAGAAAATCTCGGATCTGTAGCTAGTTCCGAAAGTCCTACAACCTGGCAGAATTCCGGAAAACGCCGATAATCTACTATGGCCAGATATAGCCATTCCCCATCCGATGCCTGGTAGGTATTGCTGCACGCATGACTGCAGTCCGCGTGTGTTCGCGGAAACTTGCGTCCATTAAAGCCATTCAAAAGACCTGTAGACAAGATAAATGTTCCGATTTGAAGTAATGATACGTCTACCTTCTCACCTTCGCCAGTGCGTTCCCTACGAAAAAGTGCAGCAGCAATCGCACCAGAAAGGGCTACAGCAACGCTGTGATCGCCTAAACCAGCCACAGTCATCATTGGCGGACCTCCGGCCGGAGCCATATCTGCTAAAAGTCCTGTTCTCGCACAAAATGCAGTGTAATCGTAGCCTGGACGGTCTTTTTCTGGTCCTTTTTCGCCATATCCGAGAACAGATGCGTGAATGAGTTTGGGATAGTTTTCCTTAAGTTGATCATATGTAAGTCCCATTTTTTCAAGTGCCTGCACGCGGTAGTTTGTTAAAAACACGTCTGCTGTCTTCAAAAGTTTCATCAATGCCTGTTTTCCATCTGCCGTTCTTGTGTTGATGGAAAGAAAACGTTTATTTAAGTTATGCATATCGAAATTGGGATTAGCAATATCTGTTTTTGGTGAAAGAGATGTTCCTGCCTGTTCTCTCCATGCATCACCGTTCGTCGACTCCACTTTTATTACATCAGCTCCCCATTCAGCCAGAATGCGGGCGGTCATCGGCCCAGCCAGCATGGTCGAAAGCTCAACTACCTTAATGCCTTCCAACGGTTTCATAATTATGTCCTCCTTTAACTAAAAATATTGTGTTTTTATCGTCCCGAAAAGTGAGCTTCACGTTTTTCAAGAAATGCGGCAGTGCCTTCTTTTCTATCATCTGTTGCAAATGCCACAGTCTGAGCAACACGCTCAAAGAGAAGTCCTGTGTTTATATCTGTATCCATACCTACATTGATCGCCATCTTTGCCATAGTTATCGCAACCGGACCTTTTTTCATGATCTTCATTGCCATTGCCTTCGCTGCCTCCATAAGTTCCTCATGAGTATCTCCGGTCACCTGGTTGACAAGGCCAATCTCCTTTGCCTCCTGTGCACCAATAATACGACCTGTATAGATCAATTCCTTAGCATGTCCAACACCAACGAGACGTGGGAGACGCTGTGTTCCACCTGCTCCTGGGATAATACTCAGGTTAGTCTCTGGCTGACCGAATTTGGAACGACTTGTCGCAATTCTTATATCACATGCCATTGCCAACTCACACCCTCCACCAAGAGCATATCCGTTAATAGCACAAATGACTGGTTTGTATAGATCTTCTAATTGTTTCAATGCAATCGTTGAAATTCCTTCTAGCATTCTTAGAGTTTCACGATCGTGAATTTCCTGGATATCAGCACCACTTGCAAGTGCCTTATCTCCAGAACCACTAACTATTACAACCTTGACATTACTGTCAAAACGCGCCATTTCAACGGCAGCTTGGATATCTTTCCACATTCCTGGAGTAAGTGCATTGCGTGCCTCAGGACGGTTGAGTGTTAGATAAAGAATTCCATCATTTATTTCATAAAGAATATTTTCAAATCCCATATAAAATAACTCCTTTCCTTTGCTTGTATCAGACATTTTTCTTCACGTAATCGTCTAACCATCTATACAGCAAAATGTGTGCCAAATTAAAAAAAATGGCAAAAAAACTAAAATAATTCCTAATCGATAACACTGTATCTATTCTCTTCCTTAATTAATTTACAAAAAAATAGGGACAGCTATCAATCTTCACAAACATTCGATTTGTGCAGTAAATGCACAACGATTTTGCACATATATGCACAAATATGTGCAAAACAATTGTGCAACAGAATCATCTCATGTGCACATGAAGGATGTGCATAGTCTAAAAAGTCAAAAACAACTCGAATGCTCTTTGTATCAAAAAAATAATTATGACTAATAATTTACGTATATAAGGAAGAGAATGCATATAAACAATATTTCAAATATGCAAAAAAAATAAATTTTGAAAAATACGAATAATTGGCATGAGAATTGCTCAATATAAAAAGCAGAGAGTAAGGAAATCACAATGAAATTTAACAGGAGGATTTAAGAGATGGAAGAAGTTTATATTGTAAGCGGAGTCAGAACCGCAATTGGTAAGTACGGGGGCTCATTAAAGAGTGTTCCCGCTCACAAATTAGCTGCAGATGTCATAAAAGAGGCAGTTAGGCGTGCAGGTATCAAATCGGATATCATCGACGAAGTAATTCTCGGTGAAGTACGCCAGAGTACTGAAGCATCCAATATCGCACGCTCAGCACTTCTGGAAGCTGGTCTTTCTGAAACGATACCTGGATTTACCGTAAATCGTTTATGTGCATCAGCTATGCAGGCAGTTAATTCAGGTTGCCAGGAAATATGGCTTGAAAATGCTGATTGCATTGTCGCAGGCGGTACCGAAAACTTAAGTCGTGCACCAATCTATCTACGAGGAACCAGGTGGGGCGGAAATAAGAACTCGCTAGTAGATTCCAACATTGAGGCCGGAACTACTGCACAGCCGTATTCAATATACGGAAGTGACCTCAGCATGTCCAGAACAGCTGAAAATGTAGCAGAACGTTTCCACGTTACCCGTGAAGAACAGGATGCATTTTCTTTAGAAAGCCAGCAACGTGCAGCAAAAGCTATTGAGATGGGATATTTTAAAAATGAAATCGTTCCAATTGAGATAAAAGAAAAGAAAAATACATTTGTTTTTGACACAGATGAATTTGTAAAACCAACAACAACATTGGAAATTCTTGCAAAATTGAGACCTATCGTAAAACCAGATGGAACTGTAA
>CAVKOQ010000003.1:0-45933 GCA_963657995.1 bacterium | reverse complement strand
GAACTGTAACGGCTGGAAATGCTTGTGGTTTAAATGATGGTGCTGCCTGTCTGGTTTTGATGAGCAAAAAAAAGGTAAAAGAAACCGAAATAAAGCCAATTGCTAAGATCGTTGATGTAACGGTTGCTGCACTTGATCCGGAGATCATGGGATACGGACCTGTCGTAGCAACAAATAAGATTTTAAGCAGAAATAACTGGACCATCGATGACATTGATCTCGTAGAATTAAATGAAGCCTTTGCGGCACAGGCAGTTGCCTGTATTAGGGATCTTAAGTTAGATCCTAAAAAAGTAAATATTACTGGAGGTGCGATCGCACTGGGACATCCTCTTGGATGCACTGGAGCCCGACTCATCGTAACTCTGATGAATAATTTAAAAAGAACAGGAGGAAAACGAGGCCTTGCAACACTCTGCATCGGTGGAGGTCAATCAATGGCTACATTGATTGAAATGGTGTAAATATAGGAACGTAATTTTACAAATTTGTATCTTTAGAATAATATGGTGTGAGGTAAAATATTATGAGAGCAGAAAACATCAAAACTGTTGTTGTCATCGGTGCAGGTGCAATGGGACAACAAATCGCAATGAATACAGCACTCAATGGGCGTGAGAAAGGTTATAAGGTTATCCTTTGTGACAGTTTTCCAGCTGCGGTTGAAAAATCAACAAAATGGGCAGCGGATTATCTTGCTGGACGTGTCACAAAAGGACGTTTAACACAGGAAGAAGCAGATACAGTATCGGAGCATCTTGTTATTACTGGCGATGTGGATACTGCAGTAAAAGAGGCAGATCTGGTAATTGAAGCAATCATTGAGGATCTGAAAATAAAACGCGAATTATTTTCACGTATCAGTAAAATCTGTAAGCCAGATACAATTTTAAGTACAAACAGTTCTAATATTGTGAGTTCAAAGCTCGCTGATGTAACAGTGCATCCTGAACGTCTACTAAATGTCCATTATTTTAATCCGGCACTGGTAATGAAGCTTGTTGAAATAGTAAAAGGTGCACATACATCTGATGAAACAGCAAATACAGCAAGGCAGTTTGCCATCGATACAGGAAAGACACCGATTGTTTTGCATAAAGAAATTTCGGGATTTGTTGTAAATCGTATTAATGCAGCTGTTGTTCACGAAGCATTATCTCTCTTAGAGCAGGGAATTGCTTCCGTAGAAGATATTGATACCGCCTGTGAAAAAGGACTTAATTATCCCATGGGACCGTTCCGTTTAATGGACCTTACAGGAATTGATGTAAATTACTATGTACGTGTGGATCGTTATGCAGAAAGTCATGATCCGTATGATGCACCTAACCCATTGGTAATCGAAAAATTCAAGAACGGCGAATTCGGAAGAAAGACTGGAAAAGGTTGGTACGATTACTCAGATAGTAAGAAATAAACAACTAGTCGACCTAGGAGAAGGTTCAAAAGAAAGGGGGATAACATTATGTCATCCAGTACAATAGCAATTATCATAACTTTGATTACAATGATACTGTTTTTTAGCAACAAATTTGCAATGAGTGTGGTGTCCTGTGCTGCAGCATTAGCAATGGGTATTCTAATTCCGGAGATGAAGCTATCACAGATTTATTCCGGCTTCGGTGGAAGCACTGTTGTAATGGTAGCCGGAATGTGTATCGTCGGTGATGCACTTTTCCAGACAGGCGTTGCTCAGAAGCTTGGTGCAAAGATTGCGGCAACTCCGCTTGCAAAAAATGAACGTGTATTCATTATTTCTGTTGTCATTATTTGTACTCTTATGAGTGCGTTCTTGTCTAATTCAGGAACCATTGCAATGTGGATGCCTATCATTGCCTCCATTGCTGCTGGTTCCAACGGAAAAATTCGTTCCAAAATGGTAATATTTCCGGCCGGCATTGCCTGTATTATAGGTGGCGGATGTACATTGGTAGGCTCTGTATCACAACCCGTAGTTAACGGTGTATTAATGGGAACAGCTGGATTTGAAGAAGGTTTCGGCGTGTTTGAAATGACAAAAATCATGGGTCCTGTTGCTATCGTGCAGATTATCTTCTGGGGTACCATTGGATATACAATCCTTGAAAAGGTATTAAAACCAGGAAGTCCTGATTTTGATAAGAACAATGCATTTGCTAATCCGGATCTGATATCAACCGATGACAAAACTGATGTTCCAGCATGGAAAGGGACCGTATCTCTCGTTGTCATGGGAGCATGTATAGTACTTTTTATTGCCAGCGGATATGCACCATTTAAGAATTACTTCAACATAGCAAACATCGCGATGCTCGGTTCTGTTGTATTATTCCTGACAGGATGTGTAAATGTAAAAAAAGCACTCTGTGAGCTTCCATGGGATATATTAATCTGTATCGGTGCTGTAACTGCTATTGGTACAGGACTCGATGTTTCAGGTGGTGGTGCTGTTATAGCTAATACTGTTCTCAACATGTTTGGTGGTGAAAACGCATCCATCGTTGTCTTAACCGTCGTTATTTGTGTACTTTCCAGTGTATTAACTTTGTTCTTACAGAATAGCACTGTTGCTGCACTAATGTCTCCGATCGTTATTTCAATGGCACTTACAATGGGCATCAGTCCGGTTCCGTGGTGCGTAGTTCTTGCAATTGGCACAAATCTTGCAATCGCAACTCCAATCGGTACAGCAGTTAACATGCAGATTCTTCCTGCTGGATATACCTGGAGCGATTTCGGCCTGATCGGTGGACCACTGTTCCTTATTACAGTTATTCTGGTATCAATTCTGGCATGTGCAGTATATTTCTAGGTTGATTAAATTGTAAATTTTAAAAAGCTACCATAGCGTCTCTTAACGATTCTATGGTAGCTTCTTCATATATTTTAATTTTTGATATGCAATTGATACATTACAAGGCTTTATGTTTCTTGCAGTAAGATATTTGAATATGGTATACTTCAACTGAAAAAGTTCACAATAATGATAAAGTAGAACAGTTGAAAGGCAGGGATATAATCATGGAACTGAAGGCTGACATTTCTTTGCAAACAAAACAGGCACTCTCACAAATGCAGGTAGAATCCTTGAATATTCTTGCAATGTCCATGAATGAATTAAAAGATTTTATGCAAAATGAAGAGATTGAAAATCCGCTGGTTGAATTTATAGCAGGTCTCGGGGAGAAAGAAGTTCCTGTTACATACAAAGAAACCGAACATTTTTATAATGGCACAGGACGAGACGAAAGTCGGGACAATGAATTGTATGATATCGAAGACAATAAAAAAAATATCGAAGATCTTATAGGTATGCAGCTTCACTGGAAAAAAATCGAAAAATCAGAGCTTAGAATTGTGGATTTCTGCGTCCAATTCTTGGATCAGAATGGATATCTTACTATTTCCGCATCGGAAATCGCAAAAAACCTGGATGTTTCACTAGATCAGATCGATAAAATCTTATCCATGCTAAAGGAACTAGAACCGTCGGGAATATTTGCTGAAAATCTAGAAGAATGTCTTTTGATACAAGTTCGTGGAATGGACGAGGAAAAATATCTATCTGAAGTCATAAAGAATCATCTGCAGGATATTGCTGATGGGAAAATCAGCACAATTTCAAGAGCACTGAAACTTTCATCAGCTGAGGTCAGAAAACTGATTCATATTATAAAACAATTAAATCCAAGACCTTTAAATGGATTTGGCGGTGAAAATGCTCAGTATATTCTTCCTGACATAATTTTGAGTAACCCTGATGGTGAGTGGAATATTGAATTAAATGATAAATGGACAGGTAGGCTTCAAATTAATGATTATTATATTCATATGATGGAGACTGCCCACGATCAGGAATTGAAGTCATATTTTGAAAACAAGCTGCGTAGGGCACGGTTTATTATGAAAGCGATCGAACAGAGGAGAGCGACATTAATCGGCATCACAAAAGAAATTCTAAAACGCCAGGAACCATACTTCTTAGGAACCGGACAACTAAAACCAATGGTTCTTGAAGAAATAGCGGATGCCCTTGAAATCAATAAATCCACAGTCAGTCGAGCACTCAGAGATAAGTATTTGCGGACACCGTCTGGATGCTTTCTCTTCAAAAGTTTATTTACTACAGGGATCCCATCAAACGATGGAAAAAGTTATATGAGCAGAAATGCGGTAAAAGCACGGTTATCAGAGCTTGTCGCCACGGAAGATAAGAAAAAACCATGGAGCGATGAACAGCTTGCTACACTTTTGCAGGATGCCGGAATATCAATATCAAGGCGAACTGTTGCCAAATATCGGATGGAATTAGGAATCAGCGGTGCGTTCCAAAGAAAAGATGTATAACCCGGTAGTATTGGTTTCGGAGTAAGTAAAAAGACGGCTGTCCACCACGTCGAACAACCGTCTTCCCATTTTTTCTATTTACTTTCGCACATCCCCATTCCATCGCGGCCGGTGCATTTGCGAATCACACTCATAAAAGTAGACACGCGCTCTTTTACATCCGCCTCATCCTTAAGAGGTGAATCAAATGCAACTCCCATAACAGAATAAATGATGATCTGTACTGCCATCGCAGCTTCAGACATCGTCAGATGCTTTAACATCCCGATTTTTTCTAAATGGTCATAAAAGTACTGATATGCCTTTTCTCCCATCTGATGACGAAGTACCATGAAATGTGCCGATTCTGATAGCGTCTGTATTCTGGATTGATTTTCCATGATATACGTATAAAGCTGCGTCAATGCCTTTTCAGGATCCGGCTGGCTCATCGTCTCCTCCATGACACGTTTCATCTCGCGCTCCATCCGACATTCCATCAAATCATATATATCTTTAAAATAATAATAAAAAGTTTTTCTCGTAATATGGCTGCGCTCGACAAGTGCAGTGACCGTTATTTTCTCGACCGGTCTCTCTTTTTCAAGCTCTAAATACGCCTGTATAATACGCTCCTTCGTATTTGCGTTTTCCATACCATTTCCTCCATTGCCTGAATTTTTACCAGGCATAAATCTGGATCATTATGACGTTGTCACGTCTGTCTCCTTCTTTATACCAGCTACTACCTGCGGCAGTTTTTGCGAATACACAACCACTCTGTCTCCTTCCAGAATCCGTGTATTGCCATCCGGAATAATAATCTGGCTTCCACGCTTGATCATAACAATGATCGTATTCTTATAAAAGCGTGCCTCAGAAATCTTCTTTCCGCACCAGCGATGGTCCGGTGTCATCAGTATTTCCTTTAAAAGCATGCCCTGATTATCTTTAAAGCCTTCCGCACCTAATACTACAGTATCACCTTCCAGAATCACCGTCTGACCTTTAGGCACTATCGTCTGAGCTCCGCGCCTGATAACTGTAATCAGCATTCCCGGAAGCATCTCTATCTCGCATATTTTGCGATTTTTCCATGGATGACTTTCTCCGATCGGAAGCTGCACAAACTGAATCTGCATATCTCCTGTATAATCTGAGAATGTCTTCATGACATCCGTCGAATTGTCTATCATGTCGCACTTTTCTGCCACTTTCGGAAGAAGCGATCCCTGAAAGATAATCGAAAAGAGAACAACACAGAATACTATATGGAATATATCATATTTCATGTATCCTTCACTTAGTGTTGCCATCATTGCAAATACGATCGAAGCTGCACCTCTAAGTCCTGCCCAGGAAATAACAAGATACTGTCCTATCGGCGGTTTAGACGGTGCTAGCAAAAGCCCCACTGCCACCGGACGTGCCACGAACGTAAGGAACAATGCGATCGCAATAGCCGGAAGTATGATCGCCGGCATTTGCGACGGAAATGCCAGAAGTCCCAGAAGGAAAAACAGAAGCATCTGCATCATGCCGGTAAACGCATCAAAGAAAACAACCAGTGCTTTCTTGTTTTTCAATTCCTGATTTCCAAGAATAATACCTGTAAGATATACACTCAGATAACCATTTCCACCCAATTGCGAAGCCAATGCATAGGATATGATAGCTGCCGCAAAAACGAAGATGGTATCAAATCCCTCATCATAAAATGCATATTTATTAAGAAGCCACATGACTAGCCATGCAATCAACGCACCAGTTATAAGACCAAAGATAAGCTGTTTTGCAAGAAGCAGCACTATCGAAGTGCCGCTCACGCTCCCTGCCATTGCTGAAAGGAGAACGACAGTCATCATGTATGCAAACGGGTCGTTGCTTCCACTCTCAAGCTCAAGCATAGACGCTGTTCCATACTTAAGGTTGAGCTTTCTCGAACGCAGAATAGAGAACACTGATGCGGCATCCGTTGATCCGAGGACTGCACCTAAAAGTAATCCCTCCATCAACGCCATTTTAAGTACATAATGACAAAAAATTCCGGTAAACAATGCTGTAAGCACTACGCCCACCGAAGACAACAGTATAGATCTGGCAGCGACCGGTTTAGCCTCGCTCCATCTGGTACCGAAACCACCGTAAAACATGATAAAAATCAATGCTACCGAACAAACCTGCTCTGCAAGTGAAAAATTGCCAAATGGAATCTTAAATATACCATCTGAGCCAAACACCATGCCAAGAACAATGAAAATAAACAATGTCGGCACACCAAGCCGTCCTGAAAGTCGGCTTCCGGCGATACAGACTAAAATAATAATCGCCACAACTAAAAGTGCAAATGAAGTTGAAATATGTATCAGTCCTTTCCTTGTAATTGCCCATATCTACACACTGTATACATTTATAATACACTATTATTGTGTTATTTTTGTGTTAAAATAACATTAAGGAAACACTGTATACCATTTGCCCAACTCGCACCTGCTAATCTACAGCGACAGATCTCCCTTCGCACGTGCCCTTCTGTCACGAAGCGACTGTATCACCGGCACCATAAACATTGCTACGATACCGCCTGCAAATCCATTGTTATAGAGGTTCATTCCACCATATACAATTCCTACATTCAGAGCTACCGATGCATGAAGAAAACCTGCTATCACGCCAAATATCATTCCAAATTCTCCGGAAATAGGTGCAAGCGTTGTGGAAAAAAGCAACGCAAGCATCGCTGACGGATCATAGATGTCCCATGTCATGACATTGCTCGCCATGCAGACACCGACCATGATCGGAAATATATTTCTAAGATGTTTTCCCGTCGAGCTGAATCCTACTATTGTGAAAATACCTCCGATTGTGGGACCATTTAAATCTCCACCGACTGCCAGCACAAAAAATGTTGCAAAAAGGCCATTGAGACCCATATTTAATAGTGTCGCCGCACCTCCAAATTCAGCCAGATAATCTGTACCTCCGATACCGCTTGTCTCCAGGATACTGCAATATCCGTGAATGGTTTCTTCACCTCTCCATAAAATCGCCACTACCGCCATACCGCCAAACAACACAAATAATAGTCCCAAAAGCATGGCATTGTTGCCTGAAGACCAGATAAGTCTGGCTTCTGTTTCTATTCCAAATGATTTTAGTGCAGATACCAGAACGGTCGCTATGATACCCGAAGCAAAACCGACATTATAAAGAGAATATCCCTTATGAGCATAATGTGCATGCGTTGCAAGTGGCGGAAGCACAAATCCGATACTTATTCCAATCATAATTGTGACAAGGAATCTCTGCCACAGCGGCAGTTCTACTACATGCATAAGCTGTGTTATGATCGGAGATAAACTTGTTCCGTAAAGGCCTACATACAGGTAGTTGGAAAAAGGCATTTTATGGTATTTCGCGTAAAGAAATACACCAAAAAAAATCGCCCAGATATTCATCAGATTCTTACCGAAAAGAGAGAATCCAAACATAAGGCAGCACGATGTGATGGTATGTCCGTCCATCTCCATCCCAAGGCCGTAGACAAAACATATGCTTATGAGTGCCATCATCCCTGCATTAAAAAAAGCAGCTCCCATGCCGCCGACAGATATATAATCAGTGATCAGGAAATCCGGCTCCCATACGATCTTATAAATTCCTGTTACAATTTCATCAAATGGCTGTACAATCAGCCCCACAGATATGAAATAGATCGGGATCAACGCCAGAAGAAAGAATTTCATTTCTCGTGTCAGAGACTTTGTTACCATAAAATAAACACTTACCTTTCAAAAAAGGGTGCAAAAAGGAAAGCTAATGCATCCTCGCACCCAAAAAAGTTAATAACACGTTAAAATTACACTCTTATATTCTATGTGATCTTCTACTATTTTTCAACTATTAGTTCTATTACTATTTACTTATATCACTTCCCAACACGTAGCCGCGCTCTTCAAGTATTTCTCTCAGCTCATCGACCACCTCGCCGAGTTCTTTTCCTTCCTCGTCTATAGTGATATCCGCATACCTTTCAAAATAAGGAATTCTTTCATCATAAAGATCGTGAAGTGTCATGCCATCTTTCAGTGCAACTCCGCGATCTTTGACATCACCGACACGCTTGACAAGCTCCTCGTATGTGATTTTCAGATATACAACAAGACCTATGGATTTTAAATGTTCCATGGCTTCTTCCCCATAGATCACACTGCCTCCCGGTGCTATAACCGACTGCTCTGTCTCAACTTCTGCATTTATACGGTTTTCAACATCGAGAAAGCCATCAAGTCCCTTTTCTTCGATGATCTCACGAAGACGTTTTCCCTCGTGTTCCTGAATAATCAGATCCACATCCACAAATGAATATCCGAGTCTCTTTGCTAAAAGCACCCCGACCGTACTTTTCCCTGCGGACGGCATGCCAATCAATGTTACATTATTTTTCATCTCTGGCACCTCTTTTTTTCTTTACACTCCATCCAAATGTTCCAAGAAGCTCTGAAAGCCCAAAATATCCTCCGTGCGAATATACTATTGGTTTTGCCTTGGATAGTTCCAAGCTGCCCCGTTCATTTAGAAGACTCTCATCGACACTGACACCGGTTACCCTCGCTATAAACATGTGATGTGAACCAAGCTCTTTAACCTCACATACCTGGCACTCAATAGCCACGGGGCTTTCGGCAATCAGTGGTGCCTTTACCGTATTCGCAGGAATATGAGTAAGACCGGTTTCTTTCCATTTATCCACATCTCTACCAGAACGCACACCACAATAATCAGTCGCACGTGCCATCGATTCAGTAGCCAGATTTATGACAAACTCTCCGCTTTCACGAAGCATGTGGTAAGAATATCTTTCTGGGCGCACTGAAATATAGGCCATAGGAGGATTTGTGCAGATTGTTCCGGTCCATGCGATAGTGATAATGTTACTTTTTCCTTCAGAATCAGCCACTGTCACAAGTACAGCCGGAACCGGATAAATCATGTTTCCAGGCTTGAACTGCACACGTCTGCTACCTGATTTTTTCGTACTTTTTACTGTTTTCTCAGAGACTTTTTCCTTGCCTTTTCTCACACTTTTATCCGGAAATTTATCTTTTTTTGATCTTTTTCTATAAGATTCCCCGGCTGCTCTTTTATCTGCCATCAGCACATCCTCTTATCTGCATATACTTTTATCTGCGTATACTTTTAATCATAATCCGGGAGAAGTTTGACTCTCACCATAATCTGTTTTATGAGGCTTCCCTCCGGCAACTTCATGTCATCGATATGCGTCTGTGCCGGAAGGTCTCCCTCTTCTTCAAGTTCCAGGCTGATCCAGTTATATGCTGCATCTCTTGCATTTTCTATCGCATCTTCAAGATCCGGTCCCTCTGTTTCACAGCACTCCAGATCCGGAAAATATACATCATACCCTTTTCCATCTTTTTTAGGCGTAAAAACCGCCGGATAAACAAATGTCATGGTATATATACTTCCTTTCACTAGGGCTTGTTTCCATGCCCTGCTATTTTATTTACTGTTCCAGTGCCACTGTAAGTGACGGAATCAGCTGTTTCTTTCTGGATACAACTCCCGTCAATGTCGCTGCCTGAGACGGTTCCTCACTTCCATCACCGACATGAAACGCATCCGCAACAACCTGGGCTGCACCCTGTCCGACACAGAGAAGTTCTGTTGTCTCTGTCAGAATATTGGTTAACATAAAGAAAATCATATCCAAGTCTTCGTCCACACGTGCTTTTTCCATAAATGGAAGCATGCGATCTTTGAGTTTACCAAGCTCATCTGCATTCAGAGAGTTGATCTGGCCAACACCAAAATTGGTCTTTCCGGCAGAGAACTTTTTAAAATCAAGATAAAGAATCTCTGCATCACTCTTTCCCTTTAACTCACTTCCTGCCTCAAACATCTGATTTGCAAATTCATCAAGCTTGATTCCGGCAGTTTCTGCAAGTGAAACCGCTGCTGCACGGTCCATAGGTGTGCAGGTTGGAGAGCGGAATAAAAGCGTATCCGAAATAATTGCACTGCAAAGCAGTCCAGCGATTGTTTTATCAATCTCAAGCCCCTGTTCATGGTACATCTGAAAAATGATTGTTGCTGTACAGCCAAGCGGCTGATTGCGGAAAAATACCGGTCCCACGGTCTCTACTGTGCCAAGGCGATGATGGTCAATAAGCTCTACAACATTTGCATTTTCGATACCGTCAACAGCCTGACCGCGCTCATTGTGGTCTACCAAAATAACATTTTTTCCCCTTGCTCCCAACAAGTTACGACGGGAGATAAGACCCTTGTACTTGCCCTCTTTATCAAGCACCGGGAAATGACGGAAACGCTTGCTCGCCATCACATCCTTGATATCATCGATAAAATCATCAGTATCAAATGTAATCAGCTTATCAGTCTTCATAAAGTAGCTGATAGGCATACTCTGGTTGATAAGACGTGCTGCTGTATATGTGTCATACGGGGTTGTGATAACTGTACAGCCACGCTCCTGTGCCAGCTTCTTTATCGTCATGGAAACGCCTGCACCCTCGCATACGATAATACAGCTTGCCCCCATCTCGATCGCACAAAGCTGTGATTCATAGCGATTTCCGAGAATGACAAGGTCATTCTTCTCAATATAATACTCCATCATATCCGGGTTTGCAGCCGCGATAAGAACCTTTCCTTTATCAAAATATGCCTTTTCATCTCCGACAAAGATAGCTCCTTCAAGTGTCTCTATAATGTTCGAATACTGTGTATTTGCTTTTGATAAAATACTGCTGTCATATACATTCATATAAGAACGGGTGATGTCTCCAACAGTGATAAGTCCTTCCAGAACATTTTTCTCAGTTACAGCTGGAAGAGTTACAAGACCGTCCTCCTGCATGAGATTCCATGCTTTTCTAAGAGAAATGTTTTTAGATACTCCAGGAGTCTCGCGAATCTCAATATCCTTTACCTGTGTCTTAACTGATTTGATGAGTTTTGGCACATCAACCTTAAAATAATCAAGTACAAAGCTTGTCTCCGGATTGAGTTCTCCTGCACGACACGGTACATATTCTCCGCCTGTCTGAAGTGATTTAAACTTAGCATATCCGATCGCAGAACAAATCGAATCCGTATCCGGATTTTTATGTCCTATCACCATCGTCTTTTTTGCCTTCTCTGCTGCCATTTTTTCCTCCTGATTCACAATCTATTTACATTGTGTTCATATTTTATTCATATGTTATTTTTATACTAAAAGCATAAAAGATTTCATTCTTTAATTCGTTTTATTGTGATTTTGCACATAGATTTTTCATAATTGCCCCGGATGCTTCACAGGCTCCGGGGTCTCCTCTTTTTATGACATATCTTAGCTGTTCAGAATCAATCTAAGAACAGTTACCATCTATAAATCCAGAATCAATCTGGCTGCCCCATATATTCCGGCATCGTTCCCCAGTGTTGCGAGACGAATCTCGCCCTTGTTTTCTGAGATTGGAGTAAGCTCTCTATAATAGCGGTCAATCATATCTGTCAGGAATGTTCCGGCCTTTGATACACCGCCTCCGATGACAAATATCTCCGGATCCACGGTCATAGAAACTGTTGCCAATGCCCATCCAAGATAATAGCACACTGTATCCATAACTTCCAGTGCAAGTTTATCACCGGATTTGGCGGCATCCAGCACTTCCTTGGCGGTAATTTCATCTCCATACTCACGCATCACAGATGGATACTGCTTTGCTTTCATCTGTCTTCTGGCTTCTCTGGCTATGCCAGTTGCTGATGCCACCTGTTCAAGACAGCCATGGCCGCCGCAATTGCAAGTTTCCTTCTCACCCTCACGAATATGGATATGTCCGATCTCTCCTCCAAGTCCGTGGCGGCCTGCTACGATCTTCTGATCGTGTACTACTCCACCTCCAACACCTGTTCCGAGCGTCACCATGACTATATCGTGATATCCTTTTCCGCCTCCCTGCCACATTTCTCCAAGTGCAGCTACATTGGCATCATTTCCGGAAAGCACAGGCATTCCATCCAATAATTCACTTAAAACCTTCTGCGGATTCATATCTCTCCAGCCGAGATTTACACATACCTCGACATAACCGTCCGGCTGGACAGGTCCGGGGAATCCCATACCTGCACCAATCACGTTATCCATCGAAATACTTTTTTCCGTTAGTGTCTTCTTGATAGACTCCGCTACATCAGGAAGAATGTACGCTCCATTTTCTTCCTTTCGACTCGGAACCTCCCACTTATAGACAAGGGTTCCATCTGTCTCAAAAATACCAATCTTAACAGTTGTTCCTCCAACATCTATTCCAATACACTTATTTTTCATGTTCGGATCCCTTCTATTAAACTTGTAAACTTACACTCTGCCTTATAATCTGGTGCACTGTCTGATGGAACAGTACACTTACCTTATAAACCAACACACTGCCTGACAAGGGAAAGCAGTATCATTTGCTGCTGTTTATTTCTCTCAGTCAGGCAAATCATGTACACTTCTCCCAGTCAGGCAGGTGTCATTTATCTCATTTAGTCAAGACTCGCTTGCGATTCTTACGCACCGGATTCTAGTCTGCTTTATCAGACATATACATCTTCGAATGCATTAAAGGCTTTTAGCCACTTCTACAACATGATCGACAGTGAAACCAAACTTCTCAAACAGAAGTCCTGCCGGTGCACTCGCACCGAAACGCTCCATGGCAATAATCTTGCCGTCCAATCCGGTATATTTATCCCATCCAAAACTTCCAAGTGCCTCTACTGCCACACGGCGGCGAACTTCTCTCGGAAGAACTGACTCTTTGTACTCATCACTCTGCTCCTCGAACAAATCCATGCAAGGCATAGATACAACGCGGACTTTCTGTCCTTCAGCTGCCAGAATTTCTTTTGCATGAACTGCCAGAGCTACTTCTGAACCGCTTGCAATCAGAATGAGCTCCGGTGTGCCTTCACAGTCATCGATGATATATCCGCCTTTAAGTGCCTCACGGCTGCTTCCTGCCATAGGCTCAAGATTCTGTCTGGTAAGTACCAGTGCTGTCGGTGTATGTTCTGATGTAACTGCACTGTACCATGCAGCCTCTGTCTCTGTCGCGTCGCATGGACGGAAAACATGGAAATTCGGCATAGCACGCAGAGCTGCCATCTGCTCAATCGGCTCATGAGTCGGGCCATCCTCGCCAACACCGATACTGTCATGTGTAAATACATAGGTCAGCGGCACTCCCATAAGAGCAGACAGTCTTGCCATCGGTTTGCAGTAATCGCTGAATACAAAGAATGTAGATACATATGCACGTAATCCACCATGAAGCATAATACCATTTCCGATTGCCGCCATAGCAAGCTCACGAACACCGAAATGCAGGTTGCGTCCGCTTCTGTCTTCCTTGGAGAAATCACCTGCATCCTTCATATTGGTCTTATTTGACGGTGCCAGATCTGCAGATCCACCAAACAGGTTCGGTAAAACATCTTTGATATAGTTGATAAGGCGTCCTGAGATCGCACGGCTTGCTTCCGGTTTTTCCTGCTTTGCCCAGAATCCGGCATCATCCTTAAGTGCCTCTCCTGCTTTTGCGTTGTGATACTGGTTCCAGAGTTCTTCCATCTCCGGATATTCCTCACAATATGCCGCAAACATAACATTCCATGCTGCCTCTACATCTGCCTTCTGCTCAGCTATTTCAGAATAGTTCTTATATACTTCCTCCGGTACGAAGAATGGTTCATCACTCGGCCAATTTAAGTTCTTTCTGAGTGCCTCTACATTCTCCACGCCCAGTGGCTCGCCATGGGCACTTGCCTTGCCCTGTTTTGCCGGACAGCCAAAGCCAATCTGTGTTTTGATTGTGATAAATGACGGATGCTCAGTATCTGCCTTAGCTTCTTCAATAGCCTTACCAATGGCATCGATATCATTGCCATCCTCTACGGTAATCGTCTGAAAACCAAATGCCTGCATACGTCCCTGTACATTTTCACGAAAAGCGATATCAGTACTTCCCTCGATAGAAATACTATTTGAATCATAGAGAACAATAAGCTTGGAAAGTCCCAGAGTACCTGCAAGTGAGAATGCCTCTGATGAAATACCTTCCATCATACATCCGTCTCCGCCAAGCACGTATGTATAATGATCCACAACCGGATAACTTTCTTTATTGAATACACTCTCAAGATGTGCCTCAGCCATCGCCATGCCGACTGCCATGCCCATACCCGCACCCAAAGGTCCTGTAGTTGCCTCAACTCCAACAGTATGGCCATATTCCGGGTGCCCCGGTGTCTTGGAATCAAGCTGACGGAAGTTCATCAGATCCTCTTTTGAAAGATCTCCGTATCCAAACAGATGCAGTAATGAATAAAGCAGCATTGAACCATGACCGCCTGACAGAATAAAACGATCTCTATTCTCCCATTTCGGATTGGCTGGATTGTGATTCATATGATGTGCCCACAGCTCGTAAGCCGCTGCCGCACAGCCAAGCGGCAGTCCCGGATGTCCTGAATTTGCCTTCTGAATAGCGTCTGCGGATAAAATCCTGATCGCATTTACGGATAATGTGTCAATCTGATTCATAAGTAACCTCCTGCTATATATCTAATTTTTAAAATCTACCTTTGTTATTTGAGATGAATCTCGTGCATTCTGTCTCCACCGCTGATAATCAGTGAATTAAACGCTTTACCACGTGTTACCAAAGCTACAGAAAAATCGAATTCTCCGGCAAAACGTTCTTTACCAGACAGGCTGTAAACCCGACACGAATTCTCATTATTTAAGATCACAAGATCACCCTGTATATTTATGTTACGCCATGAATACGAGAAATCAGCCGCACCCACAGCTGTACCATCTGCCTTAAAAATATTTAAACGGCTCTCACTTGTCCCCTCGGTATTGTCAGAGATAACGGCAACATACTCCTTAGACCAAGCAACACCGCGTATCTGTCCGTCTATGGTCTGCTGTTTTACAAGTGACGGACTTGTCACATTTTCCAGTGAGAAAAATGCCACCTGATCATCCGCAAATGCACACGCATGGTCTTCATCAAGGAAGCGAACCCGAGGGCATATGCTGTCGCCAAGCTCATCAAAACCACCTACCAAACGATCCGGATAACTCTTTCCATATTCCGAAAAGTTATAAAATACAATTCTGTTTTTCAGCGTGCCGTCCTGCAGATAAAGATCTGACAGCATAACCTGTGTCCCGTCCGGAGACAGTGAAACATCCATCAGATATCCATTGCCGGACATAACTGTCTTGATCGCCCAGTCAAGTTCACTGCCATCCTTTTTGAAGAATGTGACATATGAAGCATTGCTGTCTTCCACCAGGGCTGCTGCCACGCCGTATGCCGACACACTGATACGCATAATCGGCAAAAGTGTTGTAGCCTGTCCCTGACATCCTGTTTTATCGACTATATAGATATCATTGCCCTGCTGGTCACCTATCACGGCGTAATCACCGTTAACATAACATATCGGCGACTTAAGCTCATAGCTCATAGACCAGACTGCATTCCCTGATCTATCAATATAAGAAGCGCCATCCTTAGTGTATTTAAGGACATTGTCTCCAAATGCAACGAACTCCGTCGTGCTGCTCTCGCTGGCTGATATTTCTTTTTCCCATGCCACCGTATATCCTGTATAAGCATGATTGTTTTTATAATAAATAAAACCTGCTGCCAAAAGTGCCACAATAATCGCAAGCGTAAGTACTATACGGATCCGTTTAAACCTGGTACGTCGCTCAGCTTTCTGAGCAACCGCTTCTTCATTTTCTCCGTGACTCATCCCCCGTCTGGGAAACATATTCTGAGTTGCGGTATCGATCACTCGACCTTTAAGCTGGTTTTTCTTTTGTTCCCGTTCGACCGGGGTCATTTCACTCATTCTTTATCTCCCGTAACTGGATCTTCGTTACTTTTTATTTTCCGCCGCGTTCACGGTACTCAGCGATTACCTCGCTTAGATTAACGGCTGTGCTGTTATCCAGGATCTTCCTAAGTGCCTCTAACTTCTCGGGATTCAAAAACTCTTTGCCAAGATAACTCTCGTAAGTGTCTGTGATAAAAATTCTCTTTTCTTTAATCACTGTCTCTGTATAACGCAGACGGCTTTCCACATCCTGATGAGCTTCCTTAAGCTGTTCGATCTTTGCACGGCTGTTGCCGGTAATCTCGTCCGTCAATATGGTTTTAGTCACATTCTCAAAAGTGTTAAGTGCATCCTTTTTCTTTTTAGCTGTCTCTTCAAGTTCCTGTTCCATCTGAGAGATATCATCGTCATATTTTTCAAGATTATACAATGCTTCGCTGCGATCTTTTCTAATTGAAGATGTAATTACAGCAATTTTTCGATTGTTAGCCGATATCAGACTGCGAACAGAGCGGCCTTCCTGCAGTGCCGGCAGATGTTTGTCCTTAGTCAGATTACCGATCAGAATATACATTCCGCCGAAAACTACCACATCTACCCCGTAAATTAGTGCCAGATACAGCGTCTTCTGTTCAGGGAGGAACTTATACACTCCGCACGGAATAAGCAGAAAACAAATCGCAAAGGTAACAATTATCGTAAATAGGTCTTTAAATCCTCTCGGAAAATACAATGCATAGTAGAGTGAACTCTTGCATATAAATGGTACATGGTCCGACTGAAACAATGTTCTCATTCTCACGGTAAGCTCGCGGTTGTGCTCTCTAAGCTCCTGTGTTTCTTCCTTTATACGTTCTTTTATTCCCTGATTTTTGGCTTTTTCACGACGTGAACGGGTGCGTTTAAGCTTATCTTGCAATTTTCCCAGTTCATCGTCATAGCTTTTTTCAATCTCATCTCTGCGTTTTTTTACTGTAGAATTTACAGCATCTGTCACTGCTTTTTGTTCTGTTTCCAATACTTTCAGACACTTTTTTTCTTCCTGACTAAGGGTTTCTTCCTGTTTTTCAAACTCTGCCAGTTCCATCACTGCCTGTCTGGCGTCTTCCAGAAATGTTTTCACATCTGTTATCGCCTGTGCCATCTCGCACCTCCCGACCTTTTCTATATTCTCTAGAAATCTCTCTGTGACTGTTTTTCTCTATCCTATTCTTCAATCACCTGTATTTCCAAATAATCAAACTCGATGCTCTCGATAAAGTTGTCCTGGGTAAAACGTGCCTTATCATGGCGTTTAAACTCTTCGATTGTCTTATCCAGCCAGACCGGATGCCCCAGATCAAAGGCATAGCAGATCTGATCGATCGCGTCAAATACCATCGCTGTTCTCGACATCGTATAATCGCTGTTGCTGATCACGATGTCCTTAAGCATCCGATTTTCCTTCATCATTTTTCCCCAAAGACGAAACATCCTGCCGTTCCTTTCCAGCTGTCAAATTCCAACTTTGCCTAACTTCATTTGTGCTTTTCCCTAGGCTCATCTTAGGACAGCTTTTTTCACAATCTTATGTTCAGTATATCAGCTTTTTTAGTAGTTGACAAGGCAAGGCTTTTAGTCAAATTCTACTGCATTACAGTTCATATTTTTGTTTCATAGGACGCACTTTCCTATGAAATAAAAATCAAACAGCCGGGGCACCTATTCGTGTTTCCCCGACTGTTTTTTTGTTTTTTAATTATATTTTCCGTTAAAAATCCTACAATCTCTTAAGCAGTGCTTCTCTCGCCTCTTCGTATCCCGGTTTTCCAAGCAACGCGAACATATTTTTCTTGTAGCTTTCTACACCCGGCTGGTTAAACGGATTGACACCCAGAAGGTATCCGCTGACACCGCAGGCAAATTCAAAGAAGTAAAATAACTGTCCTAAGCTATACGCATCCATTGTCGGAATGGTCACCTTAAGATTCGGCACGCTTCCATCTGTATGTGCAAGAATTGTACCATTCATAGCACTCTTGTTGACAAAATCAACACTCTTACCAGCCAGATAGTTCATTCCATCTGTATCAACTTCTTCTTTTTTTAGAATAATCTCTGCCGGAGATTCTTCCACCTCAAGCACGG
The DNA here is from genome assembly GCA_963657995.1 of bacterium. Lineage (GTDB taxonomy): Bacteria > Bacillota > Clostridia > Lachnospirales > Lachnospiraceae > Otoolea. The sequence continues at coordinate 27,567 of CAVKOQ010000003.1, read as the reverse complement.
TTTCAAACATGATTCTTGCACCGTCCTGTATGAACTGACCCATAGAATGTAAATCTGTAGTTAAGTCCACAGCTGCCGGGAAGATTCCTTTCTGATCTTTACCCTCACTCTCGCCATAAAGCTGTTTCCACCACTCTGATACATAGTGCAGACTTGGTTCATAATTTGCTACAATCTCAACGTTTTTGCCCTTGCGAAGCAGAATATTGCGAACTGCTGCATATAAGAGTGCGGAATTTTCTTCAAACGGAGCTTCAAGTGCATTCTTTCTTGCATCTGCTGCACCTTGCATAAGTGCATCAATATCTGCACCACTTACAGCGATCGGAAGCAGTCCCACTGCAGTCAGAACCGAGAAACGTCCGCCAACATCGTCCGGCACAACGAAAGACTCGTATCCTTCCTCATTTGCCAGATTCTTAAGCGCTCCTCTTGCACGATCTGTGGTCGCATAAATTCTCTTATTGGCCTCTTCTTTACCGTATTTCTCAATCAGCATCTCTTTAAATACTCTAAATGCTATCGCCGGCTCTGTCGTAGTGCCGGATTTTGAAATAATATTTATAGAGAAATCTTTTCCGTCTATAAGATCCATCAGATCATGGATATACTTGCTGCTGATGCTGTTGCCTACAAAGTAAATCTCCGGTGTCTTTCTCTTTTCCTTCGGAAGATTGTTATAAAAGCTATGGGACAAGAACTCAATAGCTGCTCTTGCACCAAGATACGAACCACCGATACCGATTACAAGCAATACATCTGAATCTTTCTGAATCTTTTCAGCCGCTTTTTTGATACGAGTGAACTCTTCCTTGTCATAATCTACCGGAAGGTCAATCCATCCAAGGAAATCGTTGCCTGCTCCGGTTTTTCCTACCAAAGTATCCCTTGCTGCACTGACTCCGGCTTTAATACCAGCGATTTCATCCTCATGAATAAATGCAGCTGCCTTCGAATAATCAAAGATAACATCTTTTCCCATAGCTTCTTCTCCTTTGCATCTAGACCGACGTAAGTCGGCATGATTACTTTGACAAAAACTTAACTTAAGTCTATTATAGCAATCCCCATAACCTTATGCAACCGATTTTATCAGGTCTTTACGGTTCACGTGCTATGCAAACGTATTACTTTAAGCCTCGTAATGTGCTGCCATTTCCAACAGAAGATTGACTGAATGTTTGATTGCCTGTGCCTCAAATGTCGAATAATCCATGCCTGCACTGTCATCTGCTTTATCCGAGATCGCACGAATAATCAAAAAGGGAATTTCGTTTAAATAAGCTGCCTGGGCAATCGCTGCACCTTCCATCTCCGTACAGCTTGCCTCAAACTGCTCTATCAGCCACTCTTTTTTCTTCTTATCTGAAATAAACTGATCTCCGCTTACCACTCGTCCAGAAAACGCCTGAATCTCCGGATTTACCTTCTTGTTGCACTCGATCGCAAGCTCTCGCAGTTTATCGTCTGCCTCAAACGCAAATGTATCCACACGCGGAATCTGTCCAATCTTATAGCCGAATCCGCTCGCATCCATATCATGCTGTACTGCATCAGTAGATACAACGATATCACCGATATTGATCTCCGCTCTCAGTGAACCGGCAATACCCGTATTTATTATTGCACTAATATGAAATTTATCTGCAAGTATCTGGCTGCACATTCCCGCATTTACCTTTCCAATACCGGAACGCACTACAACCGCATCTTTTCCACTTAGTTTTCCCTGATAAAAATCCATACCGGCCACAGTTGTCACAGAAACATCCGTCATTTTCTCTTTGATCTGAGCCACTTCCTCGTCCATTGCTCCGATAATTCCAAGCATCTTAAAAACCTCCTATTTTATGGCATTATTTTGAAGTATACTGGATTTTTGTTAACTTGACAACACCTTTACAGGCAGACTATAATCCTTATGTAATTATAGTTAGGAGGATTTTCTTATGATATATAAAACAAAGGGCGTCTGTTCCCGTGAAATTAGTTTTGATGTAAAAGATGGTAAAGTAAGAGATGTACAGTTTGTCGGCGGATGCTCTGGCAATACGCAAGGCGTAGCACGACTTATCGAAGGCATGGATATCGATGAAGCGATATCAAGAATAGAGGGCATTCAGTGCGGCTTTCGTCCTACCTCATGTCCGGACCAGCTGGCACAGGCACTTAAGGAATATAAAGCCGGCACAAATTAGAATCAAAGAGGTAAATACCCATGAAAAAAATCATTCTGACCGGTGGTGGCACTGCCGGTCATGTTACACCGAATCTGGCACTACTCCCCGCACTACGTGAAGAGAAATTCGAAATCCATTATATCGGCTCTTATAACGGTATAGAACGTCGCCTCATAGAGGCGGCAGATGTTCCCTATGATGGCATCTCATCAGGAAAACTGCGCCGTTATTTTGATTTGAAGAATTTTTCCGACCCACTTCGAGTTGTTAAGGGATATATGGAAGCTCGAAAACTCATTAAAAAATATAAGCCTGATATAGTTTTTTCTAAAGGCGGTTTCGTGGCTGTCCCTGTTGTACTGGCTGCCAAGCACTACAAAGTGCCTGTTATCATTCACGAATCCGATATGACTCCCGGGCTTGCCAATAAAATATGTATTCCGGCCGCTTCAAAAATATGCTGCAATTTTCCAGAGACACTTCAGTATCTTCCGGAAGATAAGGCTGTCCTTACAGGTTCTCCAATCCGCGAAGAACTTCTTAAAGGAGATCGCAACTCCGGACTTCAGTATACTCATCTTTCTTCCGATCGTCCTATCATATTGATCATCGGTGGAAGCCTTGGCTCAGTTACAGTCAATCAGGCTGTGAGAAACATTCTTCCACAGCTTTTAAAAACATATCAGGTAATACATATATGTGGAAAAGGCAATCTTGACGAGTCTCTCATCGGTACTAACGGATATGTTCAATATGAATATGTGGATAAGCCTCTCAGACATCTGTTTGCTGCAGCAGACCTTATAATTTCCCGTGCTGGAGCCAATTCGATTTGTGAAATTCTGGCACTTCGCAAACCAAACATTCTTATCCCTCTGTCAGCTGCTGCCAGCCGCGGTGACCAGATTCTGAATGCAAACTCCTTTGCAAAGCAAGGATTCAGCACAGTTCTGGAGGAAGAGGTTCTAACCGCAGATACACTCAGCCGTGCTATTGAAGAGACCTATAACAACCGTCAGCAATTTGTTGACAAAATGTCAGAAAGTCACTTGAATAATGCGGTTAAAACGATCATGGAGCTTATCCATGACTGTATGCGCAGCTAGCAGCATTGCTGTCATGATACAATATCAGGTCATTGAATAACCATATCTTATGTCACATCGAACGGACTTTTCCCACTCTGTTTCGATGTGATTTTTAATTATCAAAAAGTTTTACTTCCAATGCACGTTTTTTAAAATCTGCTTTTGCTCTATAAAGGCGTGTACAGAATACTGTTGATTTTATTTGCAGAATATCACAAGCTTCTTCTGTAGAAGTCTCCTCAAAAACACGCAAGATCAATGCATCTCGCCAATCTTTCCTCATTGACCAAACGATATCCAACGCCTTTTGATAAACACATTTGTCTACAACTTCCTTTTCAAGAAGCTGACCCCCAATATTTCCGTCTATCATAAGGCTAAGTATCATCTCTTTTACCACCGGATCTTCTAAATGAAGTATCTCGTGCCGCCTCATCTGTCTGCAGTTATCGATCCATTTACTTCGTAAAATCTTAAGCAATAAAACCAGTTTTACCTTATGATCAAAATTCATATTATAACGCGTATAATATTCAATGAACGTTTCATGCACCATGTCCTCAATCTCATCGTATTCAATTCCGATTTTATATGCATAATTTTTTAGCGGTATCAGATACTCTCTGTATAACGCATCAAAAAGTGCCTTTTCTTCACTCTCACGGTGCATATATAACTCCTATCACGCCAATTCTTCGCGAATTAAGCTGCTAATCTCTGCAAGTTCTTGTGGAGTTGCCTTGCCCGGTTCCCAAGCTACCATCTCCGGTCCGTTTTCATATCTTGGAATGATATGTACATGGAAATGAAAAACTGTCTGACCTGCAGATATACCATTATTCTGGACTATATTAAAACCGGTACAGCCTAAGGCCTTCTTCATAGCTCCACCAATTTTTCCTGCCAACGGAAGTGCCTTTGCTGCAATCTCAGAATCCAGTTCACACAAATCTTTAAAATGCTGCTTCGGCAAAATCAATGCATGGCCTTTCGACGCCGGACCTAAATCCAGAATCACGCGAAAATCATCATCTTCATAAACTGTCGAAGATGGAATCTCGCCGCCTGCAATCTTACAAAAAATACACTCTTTGTCAATCATACTCTTCTCCTCCTATGTTTTTTTTACTAGGCTCGACACTACCTCGCCAAGTGTTCATAGTATATCGTAAGCACTAAATTCAGTCTTCGCTTTCAGCTCGACTTCATTAAGGGCTTAGATATGACTCACACTAGGCTCGACACTACCTCGCCAAGTGTTCATAGTATAGCACAAATATGTTTTTTCTACTATCGTTTTTTGCAAAAAATCACTCAATTGATGTATTTGCAAAAATATTCACATCATTTTTGCGTTTCTGGTGATTATTTTGTATTTTCAGATATTTTACTAATTTTCCCAAAATCTGTAACCAATATCGGCCATATATATTGAATCTCCATTTCCCAGGCTTACTGTTTCATTGGCCTGAAGCTGATATCCGTTAACTGAAGTTCCGTTGGTCGAGTTTAGATCCGTCAATATATAAACGCCCTCTTTCTGATCTATCCTTGCATGAAGGCGGCTGACTGTCGGTCGATCTACACAGGCATCAGAAAGTTCAGCATGCTTTCCAATTGTAAATGGCACATAAGTGATCTGAATCACCTTTTCTCCTGCTTCAATAGGCTCCAACCGTACCATACCATCTTTATTTTTTTCAGCAGACAAAAGCGTTGTTCCGGCATCTTTTATACGCTCTATCCGTGCCTCTTCCTCTCTTTGCAGTTCACGCTTATGTTCCTCTTCGCTTTCAGGATAAATCATCCAGCGATTTTTTTCTTCTTCCATCCTATTTTCAGAAAAATCTCTTTCAGTATCGGATTCTTTTCGTATCTTTATTTTTTTATTATCTATCTTGTGTATACGCTGCTTTCTTTTTCTCGAATAATATTCTCTAGCAAGAGTCAAGATTCCCGATAGTGCACTTATCACATACAACCATATATTTATTTCTCCGGTTACATACCAATATACGATGCCGGCCAGTGCTGCAACACCTATAACTCTTATTGTTGAGTTCACCCATCTTTCCTTTTTCTTATCTAATTTCTGCTCATGTTCATAATCTGACTTATCAATACATGCCACAGTCTTTTTATTTGTTTTTGCTGTCCTTGTCGTTTCTTCTGTGTATTTTTTACCTGTTTTCTCCGAATATTTTATTTCTGCTTTATTCATCTTTGAGTTCTTACCAATATATATTCCCTCTTCGGATGATATCTCTCGCCTTAATTCTTCTTCATTTTTGAAATTTTCCCGTATTTCGTCCTGACTGTCAGTCGACTCTAAAAGCACCTCACTGTTTTTATTCGTTTCGGAAGAAAAAATTTTATCTTCACCGGCAAGTCTGCACAGCAAATCTGCCATACCATAATTTTCTCTTAAACTTATTTGATATAAATTATAAGCAAGTACTACCGCTTCTCTATCCTGATGATCTATACGTTCTAAAAGATATTCAAGTAATTTAGACATTGACCTTGGTGTGTCTTCTGAATACCCGGGAATAAGACATAAATTTACGGTAAATCTGTCCGGCTCAATGTATATATATTCTGGTTCAAGTAAAATCTGTTCATCTTTCAGAAGATATTCTTCTACACGTTTAATAATACCAAGTATACCAAGCAAAAGTATCTTAAGTTCTCTTCCTGAAAGGGTTCTCTTTTGAAGTATGCGACTTAGCGGCTGTCTGGATGTTATCTCATAATAATATTCTCTTGATTCTTCTGTACGGCGCATGCGAAACTTAAGAAGGCCATCTATGGTATTCGCTGACAGCATCTGTGATGCATATCCTCCCTCATCCTCAATAGCTTCAATTATCATATAATTATGACTCATTTCCCGACTATATCGAATCTCCATCCTGCTTCCCCCATCACACTCTCTACCGCTGTCAAAAGCCTAAGTGCCTGTTCCGGCTCCCTGCCATGCATAGAAATCTCTGTATCTGTGCCGCTTTTTACCGTTCCATTCAGATTTCTCCCACTTTCCCGAATTTTTAAATCTGAATTTTGGCATCTAAAAAATCCATTCAAATATCTCTTTGCTCTGCCGCTTATCTCATCCACGGTTATTCCATCTCCACTAAGCGATTCTTCCTCTCGATATAGGCACCGTTCCATAGCCTCCTGCAAAACAAAGCGTCCTGTGATTCTTCCATGAACGTCAAATACACCGTTTAATAGTGCCGCTATGAAAAACAAGGCAATTGCCATCACAAATGAGGCTTCTACCGTATAGCTGGCAGAAACCTCCCGTTTCATACATTTTTCATAATGAACATCCACACCCACACCGGAATCAGGCATGGCAGAAACGGCAGTTTTTTTCTTCGCACTTTCTCCCACAATGCACTCCCCTTTCTGCTAATTAGAACAGTAAGTATCCATAAAACACTCACTACACTGCTCACAAATACCGCACCAATCAAAAGACTTAATGTGCGCCATACGCCAAGATAACATCCTGTAATTATGAAAAAAATCCCATCTCCACAGCCTAGTGCTCCACGCGTCTGGCTCGCTCCCATCAATAGAACTACACCGGGCAACATACCTAAAAGCCATAAAACTATCCCTATTGCGGCCTGTTTCCCGTCTAATTTCAAAACTGTAATTGCATTTATACAACGAATGACTGTAATTAAAATCCCCACTGTCCCAAATGCATACAGCCAGTCAACACGAATCTTACTTTTTCTATAATCCTGCCATGAAAATGCAACTAAAAACACTGAAAAAATCAGTTCTTTCATCAACACTTCCTATCCCCTTCTATCCCCCACAGTACGAACATATCCCTAAGTACTCCACATCAGAACGCCTGACTTTCTGTACATAATATGAAAGCGAAGAACAATCCTGCCTTCCATGATATACCTTACCCGATGGAAGAATATAAGCCATGCCGCCACTTGATGCATATCCTCCGCACCTTGCACATGCCTTATAACGGACTCCGGCAGCATTTTTTAGATTGCCTACATTCTCATAGGCTACAGTCGTGATCTGATTTGAAATATAGTGACATGACTCAGAAATATGAAATCGTGTACTGTCCCTCCCGATATATACCCACTCCTCATCTTTATCTGAATTCATATTTTTTGAAAAATATCCGCCATCAACGCCTATCCAAACTCTTTTTCGACTCCTTGATGAGAGTTTTACATGATTCAATGAAAATATAGAAAATGGTAGCCTTACCTGATATGTAGCTCTCAGATCAATCCATTCCCCATCGGCTGACACGCTGCTGGCATCACACTTGATATCAAAAACCCTATTTCCAGCTGCAGCTTGAATTTTTTCTTTCAAATACGCCTGAACAAGCAGATTAGATGGCACTTCTACCCATATATCAAAGTCTATCCCATCTAAATTTTCATTTTCTCCAGATGAATTAGCCGTTTCTTTTTCTGCCTGATGCACTTTGTGAGATGTCTTATACACCAGCCATTCCAGTTCTCGTCCTGTTGTTTCAAGAACCGTCTGTACCTTTCGCTGTGTATCAAGTATCTCCATAGGCACTGAAAGAAGAATCACAGTAAACATAAATAGTGTAAGTGCCAGTGCTGCCTCAATTGTCAGACTTGCACTCAGGGAAGCAGGGGGCAATGCCCTTTTCCTCAGTTTTATTGTTGTATTATTTATCATCATTTCTACTGGCTTTCTATGTACTTGGAGAGGCACATTTTTTATCGAAAAAGGGCACTGACCTCTACTTCCCTTATAACAAAAAACACTAATACTCTTTCCTGGATGTCCTTTTAAGTTTTATAAGACTTCCCTGTGCCTCATACGTTGCACACACTCCATACTGACATTGATCCATCCTAAATCCGGGCTCCTTTTCTGATATATGATTTTGTATCATGTCCATCATGCGATAGCAAAAACGGCCTTTTTCCCGTACCAGAAATAAAAGTTTTAGCCAATCCTGGTAGTCAATCCCACTGTCTCCATTTTCGAACTGCATATGACCTTCGCCATTCTTAAAAATTGAAGTTCCACTTTCCGTCAAAGCAGAAAGAGAAATTTTCCATTCTCCCGGTTGTTTAAACAAAGGAATTTTCCCACCTGAAAGCAGCGTTCTCACATCTGCTACTGATTCCGCAAATGCCCAGACTGTCATGATAAAAAAGGTTGCTGCTGTAGTTATCGGTGCAAGGCCTGTAATTCCTGTTATTGCCAGTGCCAGTGCCTCAGCTTCTGACCTTTTTTGTGAATCCGCATATAAAGATGCGAGATTCATCGCCTCACGAACCGCTAATAGTTCATTTACTGTCTGTTTCAGATTCTCTCTGTCAGATGTTTTTCCCTGCAAAAGATACTCCTGCTCATAATGAACATTTCCGTTCGCTTCCTGTCCGAATCTTGTAAAAAAATGTGCTGCATACTCATCTAAAAGTGCCTTTTCAAGCCCAACAGCCAAAATATTCGCACTCCCGCTGCCGTCATTTTTACCATCCCCATATAATACAGACGGAAATGTTGAATTTGATATCTTGCTGTTAGAAATATCTATTCCATCCGGCACACAAATACTTAACATATCCTTTCCGGACAGACGACTAACTGTCTCCAGTACATTCATCTTTTTCTTATCTTTTATAGAGGGATTTTTAAAGCGTGTATCCCTTTTAAACCTTGCGGTAACTGGCAGTACCTTCGACCACAGAGCCTCCTCATCTAACTCGTCATCTTCGTCATCAGCCTCCCATTCATCTATATATTTCTGTATCTCTTCTCCTTTTCTTATTGCCTCATCAACCACTGTTTCATTATCTCTGGCAATATTTTCTGTATTTTTTATTTCATTTCGTCGTGCACCATCAGTATCCAGATATGATCGGTATCCGTCCATTTCTTTCTGAATCATATCCCAGTTTGTTTCTTCTAGGTCTGACTTAACCTCATATGCTCCTTTTTCCGAAGTTTCCAGCTCTTTTGCGAGACGATCTGCCTGTTTTTCGTACTCTGCCACCAAATCTGGAATCCTTTTTAATTCCTTTTTAAGATTGTCAGCAGCTTTAAAGAAATCTCTTCCATCTGCATCCTTAGCCGCATCCTCCATATTGTCTAGATATTCTTCCTGCCTCTTCAGACAAGTTCCAATCGCCTCGATTGCCTCTTCCAGTCTGAACATTTTTCTGCCGTTTTCCTGGTATCCTTCTGCGATCTTATGAACAGATTTGGCTTCTTTAATCTGTTTTGCTGTATCAGGCAGTCCGGACACATCTTGCAGTGCCCAGACACCTGTCTTCATATAATCCACTACCTCAGCTGCAAAAAAATCTCCATTTAAACCTGTTATAGCCTCCATTGACTCGATCTGAACTTTTCCGTCATTTAATGAATAAAATGGTGCTGCTTCAAGATATTTAACCATCTGTGGATTCATTTCATCTGCAAGACGTTTTTTATCCGAGCATTCAAGTACAAATATCCTATACTGGTCCCATATTTCTCTATGATAACAACTCATAAGTGAGTCAATAGATGAATTGAGTGCCATCTGCATATACCATCCGCTTCCGGCTACTCTGGCAGATTCAAAAAGTCCCCCCATCAGTGCACAGATACAAGTCAGAATCAAACTTAAAAATACCGTAATAGAGCCGTTTATACTTCTATCAGGTTCACTGTTCATTTCTGTACGGATCAATATACCTCCTTTGATTTGGTATTGATCTGTTTAAATATATTTTCAAGCAATGTATTAATCTGCTTTTTAAAGACCAGGACCAACCCGATAAGCACAACTAAGATCAGCACAATTTCGATCACACCGACACCGTCCTCGTCCAAAAAGAATGATTTTACCTCATTTGTAAGATATGTATTATTCATTTACTTTTTCTCCTCTCTGTTTTTCTCCTCCAGTTTCAGATTCCGAATGCCAAAAATGCCGGAACCGAAACCATTACCATGATAATCATCAGCATCAAAAACAATGGTAATAATAGTTTTGTTGATGCTTCCTCTCCCTTACGTCTTGCGTAGGCCTTCTCCTCTTCAAAGGCTGACTCCATCTCTGATTCCAGTGCTTTTCTTAGTCCTTCTGCACCATTTCTTACATTCTGCTCCAAAAGTCCAGCAAGTTTCCTGTATTCTCGTAAATGACATCCTGCACCAAATTCCGCATATGCCTGAAGTTCAGGAACGCCTCTCTGCATGCGGTGGTACGCTGTTTCCATCTCTCTGTATGCCGCCCGCTCTTTCTGAATGCCTTCTCTGCATGCCGCCTCATATTCCAAAACAATACGCTCCCATGCACGTCTTACCGGAAGACCTGCTCCTGAAAATACCGTCAACTTGGATACGATTTCAGGATAATCTTCCATCATCTCTCTTTTCCTCTTCTTTTTATTCTCATTCTCCTTCTGTTTTTCATAAAGTGGAATTAGAAACGCCGAAAGACATCCTAGCACAGGAAATAACAGGTAATCCCTGTTTTCCCGCACTCTGTAAGACAAGCTTTGTCCCTCGTACGTCTTAGGCAAAATAAACTCCTCATCATTTTTCTGTTCCTCATCCATCTTTTTTAATAGACGTATGAATCCAGCTTCCTTTTCCTGCTGCTCATTTCTTACCGGTGGATATACTGTTACCGGAAATTGATATTCTCTGCTGTATGCCCCAGCCTGTAAAGAAGCAATTAGCTCTGTCTTAATCCCATTCTCTGGGCAATCATCATTACATACTGTTCCATCCGCCTGAATTACATCAGAATCACCTGTAGTCCACCTAATCCTTATTCCACTATTTTCAAGCCATCCAATAAGATTTAAATCATCTCTTACTTCATCAAGAGACTGATTATTCCCCTTAATCAAATCTCCCAGTTTACTTCCAGCTTCGATCAATGCTTTTTTCGCATCTTCTTCCCCATATTCCCGTTCCCCGAGTACAATCTCTACCGGAATTTCCTTTTCCAAGAGGCCTTTTACCCATACCTCCTGCTCTCGCTCTCCTTCTCCGTACGAATATCTGCTAAGTCTGTTTCCATCTGTGAGCTCTCCATTCCTCTTTTCCACAATATATCCTGTGACAGCAAGCATTATCCCCAAAAGAATACATAAAATCTGTTTTTTCCACATGACTTTTACACCTCGATCTGAAGAATTTTTCCAGCTATCGTGCATGCCATCAAATATACTATCAGACATCCAGTCATAACCACTCTGCCTGCTGCTGTCTCATACATAAGTGAAAAGAAGCCCGGTGATGATAAATCAACATAGAGAACGATAAGATATGGCATAAGATTCATGATTTTCTGTTCAAACTGTTTTTCTGCCGTCATAGTCAGTATTTCCTCTCTGACCTGTACGCGATCCGAAATCACATGAACCACATGATTAACCACACTGGCAAGTTCACCCCTGCTTCGCTTAGATACCGTGAATATAACAGAAAAACTCTCCACTTCATCAAGACCACTTCTCTCTGCAAAAGACGAAAGAAGACCCTCTATTGTTCTGTTCATTCTCAGTTGGTTCGCCATATACGAAAATTCGCGTGTTATCATCCCATCCTTTCCGTATTGTTCTTCCAAATCCCGCACACTTGATATAAATGCATTCTCCACCGAATATCCAGCAGCAAGTGCAGATGCTACAATCTGTATGGCCTCCTTAAACTGTAACCTAAGTTCCTCCTTTCTTTTTTTGCAAAGCTCTTTTCTTTTTAACAATGGTCTCAATATTCCGACCGGAAGCATCAAAAAAAACATCAGTAACGAGCGGTAAAAAACATATGCTGTTACTCCGCACATGAACGCCCCTTCAACAAGATAACGCACCAATTCATATTTCGTCAGGTGATAATTCCGGTAATCACAGAGGACATCCTCCGATGAGTCTCCTCCTGCCTTCAAATCTTCCCACCGAAACAAGTTCTCCATCCACGTATTCAGAGTCAGCTTTTCCACTCTCTTTAAATTGATAGAGTGGCGAAAGACGGATTTCTCCATTTTCATAACCTAATACCTCCGTGATCTCAAGCACCTTTCTGCTTCGATCCCGCATTCTTCCCACATGAACCATAAGGTCAATGGCCGAACCTATCTGGCTTCTGACTGCAGCAAGAGGCAGTTCAGCTGCCATCAAAACCATTGTTTCAAGTCTTGAAAGCATATCTTTTGCACTGTTTGCATGACCGGTTGAAAGTGAACCATCATGTCCGGTATTCATTGCCTGAAGCATTTCCAGAGCTTCGCCGCCGCGAACCTCTCCCACGATGATCCGATCCGGTCTCATTCTAAGGCTAGCCCGTATAAGATCCCTCATCGAAATCTCCCTTGAGCCGTCTCTGTTTTCCACTCGCGTTTCCAGACTAACCAGGTTTGTCACATGACGTATCTGAAGTTCTGCAGAATCCTCAATAGTGATGACACGCTCACCCTGCGGAATAAATCCGGACATTGCATTTAGAATTGTTGTTTTGCCTGAACCGGTTCCGCCGCTTATAAATATATTAAGACCGCCCTCTACCGCCTTTTTCAAAAAATCTGCGGCCTCTGTGCTTATACTCTTTAATTCAATCAGCCTTTGCATCGTAATAGGTTCCGGAAACTTTCTTATTGTCAAAATAGGTCCATTGAGAGCCACCGGAGCCAGAACTACGTGCACACGAGACCCATCTTCAAGCCTTGCATCTGCAATAGGTGATGACAAATTGACCGTTCTGTTGACTCTGCTTACTATCTGCTGTATCAAATCTTCTAATTGATTAACAGAATCAAAGTGTTTTTCAAGTTCTTCAACTCTACCCTGCCTCTCAACGAAAATATGTTCTGTACCATTTACCATGATCTCAGTTATCGTAGGATCATCCACCAATTCCTGCAAAATATCCAAACGCCTGAATGAATCAAATAATTCCTTTCTCAAATGCAGACGTTCTTTTAACGGCAAATACGCCCCTTCTCCCGCTTCAAGAATTGCCATATCGATCATGTCACAAAGTTCATCATCATCAACGTGCATCCGGCTTTCCATCTGCTCCATCAAACGCTGCCGCAATATCATCTTCTGTTCCTGCATATTTCCCCCCAACAGATTATTTGATCATCCAATTGTTCCATTTCCCCTAAGCAGCTGCCTCACATAATCTCCAAGTTCTCCCCACAAAAGCTGATCTATATAATCATTTCGTCCAAAACTGCCATGATATGGAAGTTTTATACGTTTTATACGCTCCTTCAACCTGCTGTTTCCGGTTTGTATTAGATAATTTTCCATCTCCTCCAGTTTTGCCAGCGATACCGGATCTTCACGAATCGGCATATATATTATTCTGCACAATTTCATCACGGAAAGTGCACTGCGACGGCCACTTCCTATGTCAATAACCACCGTATCATATGTACTTTCCTCAGCAATCTTCCTGATCAGCCCCTCTATAGCATCTTCGCCGGCCTGATCGATATCTTCCGGATATCTGACCGGTGGAACGTAATCAAGCTCGCCCATTGTATGAACAACACTGCTCAAACGCAATGAATTGTAACTTCCGCTTGTATAAAAATACAAAAGATCCGACAGATCGCTTTTGTATTCTTCCTTCATAAGAACCGACAATCCGGAAAATTCTTCCAGATTCAGATACAGCACACGTTCTTCCTGGGCTAAAAGTTTTCCAAGCGTCAGGGAAAATGATGTTTTAAGGCATCTTCCAATAGGTGAGTACACCCCCAAAACTTTGGCAAGTCCTCGACCTGACATCTCGGGAATTTCTCCCTGGGCATCTCCATACCACGTCATCACATCCCGCACTATCGCGTCACTTGACTGGTATTTGTACACACATGGAACAGCATTTTCACAAGAATTTCCTTGAATATCTGTAAGCAATATCACCTTTTCCGCACAGATCGAATCCTTCTCTTCCTTAGGTACGCCTTCCCCTAAAAGCAAAAGTTTAACCGGATGTTGTGCAGAAAATGTCCGAAGTTTCTCCATCGAACTAAAGGCCACAACCTCAAATGGTATTTTTTCCTTCCGGTTCACAACTTCTGCGAATCTGGCTGCATAAACAGAATCAACATCGTATACTGCCAGAATGTGCTTCATCGCATCGCCTCCTTAACATAAAACTCATTTCCTTTAAGTTTTCACATATGCCAGATTATCTTTGCTGCAATTAATCCAATAAATAATGACGGTGCCATACAAAAAGACATATTTCTTCCATCCCGTGCTTCCAAATAGTATGGCTCCACATTTTTTAGTGCCAAAAAGCGGTACAGATAGAACCTCATGTAACAAAATCTTTTCTTTACAAGTCCTCGACGGATCATCAAAAAAAACGACCATATTCCGGCTATTAAAAGCCCGCACAGTATTATCCTGAACCCAGCCTTAATACCGACACCTCCGATCATTACCGCCGCCATCTTGATGTCTCCTGCTCCAACCATTCGAAACAAATAGAGTGGAAACAGTGCACATAACACGAATAATGACCTTAATAATAATCCACCTACTTCATAAAAACCCATGAGCAGTGCTGCAGCGATCCCTGGCGAAATCACTTTATATCCCGATGTGTAACCTGCTGCCATTCCAGACCATAACCTTACCAATATACACATCAATCCACCGGATAAAATCAGCCAGTTCGGAATGCGTCTTTTTTTTAGATCCCACCATGCACAGCCGCCTGCAAACAACAGCAATACAAGGGTCAACTCATCCCCTCCTTATGGTGTACTTTTGTTGAAAAAATAGAATACTTCTCTGATATAAACTTTAGAATCTTGTGTTAGATCGACGGGAATCCGGATTCCCGTGACAGATGGAAGAACCCATCCATGAATGTTACTTCATTATGAACAGTTTTGGGATAAAAGTCAATCCTAAAAGGCCAAAAATAACTCATAAAAAAATTCTATAAACTTTGTGCATCTACACAGGTTATTTTAGACGTACTATTTCGTTGTCGCTACATAATTGCCAAAATTTTTAAGTTATTTTCTTGCATAAATACTAACTCAGCCATTTCCCATTTTAATTGACTGAATATACAAAAAATGATAAAATACAATTAGTTTAAATTTTTAAAACAATACGATAGAATACGGTGGAAAAGCTTATGAAAAAAACAGTTTCCGAAATCAAGCATACCAAATCAAAAAAAGCACCGACAGACGGACTTCATGTCATAGGCGAACTTGACAGATACCTGTTTGGTGAAGGCCGCCACTACCAGCTTTACAACAAACTTGGTGCACATCCCCATTCTTATCACGGACAGGACGGCTACTACTTCGCAGTCTGGGCACCACATGCTGCTTCTGTAAGCCTTGTAGGTGATTTTAATGCCTGGAATCCTGATTCTACACCGATGAGACCTGTGGCAGACAGCGGTATTTACGAAATTTTTGTACCTGGCCTTGGCGTCGGACAACTCTACAAATTTGCTATCACCACGCAGACAGGAACGATTTTATTCAAGGCGGATCCGTATGCATTTTCAGCAGAATATCGTCCCGGTACAGCTTCCGTGACAGCTGACATTCGAGGTTTCAAATGGAATGATACCAAATGGATTGAAACGCGAACCAAAACAGACCCTATCAAGGCACCTATTTCTATCTACGAGGTACATTTAGGATCCTGGAAAAAGAAAAACCGCCCTGAAAAGGACGGTTACTATACCTACATGGAAGCAGCACATGAGCTTGCTGACTATGTACTGGAGATGGGCTATACACATGTTGAACTCATGGGTATTGCTGAACACCCTTATGACGGTTCCTGGGGATATCAGGTGACAGGATATTTTGCCCCGACATCCAGATATGGAACTCCATCTGAATTCATGTATTTCGTCAATTATATGCATAAAAAGGGCATAGGAGTTATCCTTGACTGGGTTCCGGCACATTTTCCAAAAGATGCACACGGACTGGCTGATTTCGATGGACAGGCACTCTATGAATATGCTGATCCGCGAAAAGGCGAACATCCAGACTGGGGTACCAAAGTCTTTGACTATTCGAAAAATGAAGTTTCAAACTTCTTAATTTCCAATGCACTCTACTGGCTGAATGAATATCACATCGACGGACTTCGTGTAGATGCCGTCGCATCCATGCTATACTTAGATTACGGACGTAATTCCGGAGAATGGGTTCCAAATAAATATGGTGAAAATAAAAATCTTGAAGCCATCGAATTTTTCAAACATTTAAACAGTGTGATTCGCGGCCGTAAGGATGGAACCATCATCATTGCTGAGGAATCTACCGCCTGGCCGAACGTTACCAAGAGTCCGGAAGAAGACGGACTCGGATTTACATTCAAATGGAACATGGGTTGGATGCATGATTTTCTTGAATATATGAAGCTTGATCCATATTTTAGGAAATTCAACCACAATAAGATGACTTTTGGCATTACTTATTGTACAAGTGAGAATTTTATTCTTGTCCTTTCGCACGATGAGGTTGTTCATCTCAAATGTTCGATGATCAACAAGATGCCAGGAGAATACGAAGATAAATTTGCCAATCTCAAAGTCGGCTATACTTTCATGCTTGGACACCCTGGTAAGAAACTTCTCTTCATGGGACAGGATTTCGGTCAATTCCATGAATGGGATGAGAAAGTATCACTTGACTGGTATCTTTCCAATGAACCTTACCATGCCGACCTTAAAAACTACGTAAAGAGCCTTATGACACTATACCATAAATATCCTGCTCTCTACCGTCTTGACGAGGAATACGATGGTTTCCAGTGGATCAACGCCAACGATGGAGACCGCAGTATATTTAGTTTCATACGCCGCGATGAGACGCAGAAAAAGAACCTTCTATTCGTCTGCAACTTTACTCCGGTAGATCGCGACGATTACCGCGTCGGTGTTCCGAAACGCGGGACCTACACCCTGCTGCTTGATCAGGAGCACGGCTACTACAATCGTGGTGATAAGATCAGCCATTACCACTCCATAAAGAGTGAATGTGACGGACAGCCATATTCATTTGCATATCCGCTTCCAGCATACGGAACAGCGGTATTTAGATTCTCATAAATTGCATTTTTTAATGAATGTGCCTTGGCTCACTCATTCGCGTAAAAAGACCTGCCACATACAGACTGTTTATATGGGGGATACAGTCTATATGCGACAGGTCTTTTTCTTAGTCTATCAATGGACAAAAGGTAATTTAAATCCATTATCCTCTTATCGCTGCCTCTAACTGTTTCAGTGCTTTCTCCACCGTCGCTCTTGGGCACGCGATATTGATTCGCTCGAAGCCCTCACCGTCCGGTCCAAACATCGCACCACTGTCAAGCCACAGATTTGCTTTGTCTACAATCAGATTCTCAAGCTCTTTTTCTGATAAATTAAGAGCCCTGAAATCAAGCCATAAAAGGTAAGTTCCCTCCGGCTCTATCAACGTAATCTCAGGCAGATTCTCTTCTAAATATGTCTTCACAAATTTCCGATTTTCTTCCAGATACGCTTTCAGCTGTGAAAGCCACTCTGCACCTTCTTCATATGCTGCCTGACAAGCGACCAGTCCCATAAGACCAACCTGACTATATCCGGCTGCTGCAATTTCCTTTAAAAGCTTCTTCCTAAGTTCAGGATTTGGCACAAAAATATTTGAAATCTGAAGTCCTGCCAGATTGAATGTCTTTGACGGAGCCGTGCAAACAAGACAATTCTGCTCAAATTCTTCTCCAAGTGATGCAAAAACTGTATGTGGATGACCATCACGGGTAAAATCGCTGTGAATCTCATCACTAACCACGATCACACCATGTCTCAGACATATCTCTCCAACCTTAAGAAGCTCATCTTTGCTCCAAACACGTCCCACCGGATTGTGCGGACTGCAAAGCAGGAACAGCTTCACGTTATTTTCAACAATTTTTTTCTCAAGATCTTCCAGATCCATCTTATAATGACCGTCATTCAGTTTAAGAGGACTATTAACGATTTTTCGTCCATTGTCAGTTATTACCTCTGAAAATGGATAATATACCGGCTGCTGCAAGAGCACACCGTCACCTTCTTTTGTAAAGGCACGTACAGCTGCTGCCAGTGCAAATACCACTCCCGGTGTCTTTATAAGCCACTCTGACTTTGTCTCCCAGCCAAAATTTTCCAGATACCATTTATGTACAGCTTGAAAATATTCCTCTTTTCCTTCACTGTAACCAAAGATACCATGAGCTACAGTCTCAGAAAGACGCTTTAAGATCCCCGGAGCTGTCTGAAAATCCATATCTGCAACCCACATCGGCAAAATGTCGGCCGGCTTTCCTCTTTCTATCGCAAAATCATACTTCAAACATTTGGTGCCTTTGCGATCCACCAATTTATCAAAATCATATTTCATGCTTTTTCCTCACAATCCATCCGCCTTTTTCTTATGCCAGTGCCTGTTCAAGATCTGCAATAAGATCATCTACATTTTCAATTCCGACAGACAGACGCAAAAATGTTTCCGTGATGCCAAGACGCTCACGAATCTCTACCGGAACATCTCCATGTGTCTGAAGCATTGGATATGTAATCAGAGATTCTACTCCGCCAAGACTTTCTGCATAAGAGATAAGTTTTACACGCTCTAATACTTTTCTCGCAGTCTCTTCTGAATCTGTGCGGAAAGAAATCATGCTGCCGGCACCGCGGCTCTGATTTTTATTTATTTCATATCCAGGATGCTCAGGAAGTCCTACATAATATACTTCCGTTACCTTTTTCTGTTCTTTAAGCCAATTTGCTATCTTACATGCATTCTCTTGTTGGCGTTCCACACGAACTGACAATGTTTTGATTCCTCTAAGAACCAAAAATGAATCAAACGGAGACAATCCTCCTCCGATCGTCTTGAAAAGATAACGAATCTGCTCTGACAGCTCTTTTGAAGACGTACACAAAAATCCAGCCAGCGTATCATTATGTCCACCCAAAAATTTAGTACCGCTGTGTACAACCAGATCTGCTCCCAATTTTATAGGATTCTGCAGATAAGGAGACAAAAATGTATTATCAACTACCAGAAGAAGTCCATGTTCTTTTGCCAGACTGCTCATCTTAGCCAAGTCTGTTACCTGCATCGTTGGATTGCTCGGTGTCTCAATATAAAGTGCTCTTGTCTGTTCAGTAATCGCACTTTCTACAGCTTTCGCATCTGCAGTATTTACATATGAAAATGTGAAATTTCTCTTTTTTTCCAAAGTTTCGAAAATTCTGACAGAGCCACCATACAGGTCTTCAGTACACACAAAATGGCTGCCATTCTCAAATAACTCCATCATAAGCGAAATTACCGTCATTCCTGATGTGCATGCAACTGTATCCACAGCTCCCTCCAAGGCTGAAACGGTCTTTTCAAGCTCGTCTCTGGTTGGATTGCTCTCACGAGTATAATTATATCCCGTAGATTCACCTATACCTGGGTGTGAAAATGTCGCTGTCTGGTAAATCGGCACCGAAACCGCACCAAATGAATGATTTTTTGAAGTTTCCGGATCTCCGCAAATACAAGTTGTCTCTATCTGATAAGCCACAATGTCATCCTCCTGTGTCTGTAAAATATCATATATTCTTCTTTCTGGCCATTACATCGGCGAAGCAGAATGTATATATTTACTAATTCCATACTATTTTAATTGGTTTATCAGTGATTGTAATGCGGAATTCCTACTTTGTCAATAGGAATTCCGCATGCAATACACCTATTATACTTACAAAAGTGCCTGATACACGTCCCGCTTTGAAATTCCGCGGTCTTTCGCCACCAATTTCATCGCGTCTTTGCGACTGTTTCCCTGTGATTCATAATATTCCATATGTTCTTCCAGAGACATCTGCTGCCAGCGTGCCTGATCTTCCGCCTCGATCTCCTGTATGGATTTGCCCTCGATGACAATCACACACTCTCCCTTTGGCTCATTTTCCGTATAGTAATCAACTGCCTCAGAAAGGGTCGTTCTGAATGCTGTCTCGTACTTTTTCGTAAGCTCTCGGCATATGGACGCCTTTCTGTCTCCCAGTGTCTCATAAAGCTCTGTAAGTGTTCTCAAAAGATGGTGAGGTGCCTCGTAAAGCACAATCGTACGTGTCTCACTCTGAAGCTCTGTAAGTACACGCTGGTGCTCTTTCTTATCCGTTGGAAGAAATGCCTCAAAACAGAAACGTCTCGTCGGTAGTCCTGAGATAATAAGTGCCGTCACACACGCAACTGCTCCAGGAAGTGCCGTCACCTTGATCCCCGCCTCGCAGCACTGTCGCACCAGTTCCTCTCCCGGATCGGAGATACCCGGTGTCCCTGCATCTGTGATGCAGGCAATATTCATGCCGGATTTAAGCTTTTCAACCAATACTCGTGCTTTCTCTACCTTATTGTATTCGTGATAGCTCGTCATCGGTGTATGTATATCAAAATGATTCAAAAGCTTAATACTGTGCCTGGTATCCTCAGCCGCTATCAAATCTACCTGTTTTAGCGTTTCAAGGACCCGAAAGGTAATATCATCCAGATTACCTATAGGTGTAGCACACAAATATAATGTTCCTTCCATCATTCTCCTATTCCGTTACTGCTCACGCATATGTGATCATAAATTCTATTGTACATTAATACCCGTAAATATCATAAATCTCATCCGTATACACGCCCGGCTCTTTGTAGACGATGATCGGTTTTTCCACAGTCATCAGAGCACCGCCACCGCGCACTGCCTCGATGAGAACCATATTCGCCTCTTTGTCTGCAAACGGATGAACAAATTTCATCCGCTTCGGCTCCAACTTCTGACCCTTCATCGCCATCAGAATCTCGATTAGCCGCCTCGGGCGGTGCACCATGTAGAACCGTCCGCCAGGTCTGAGTGCCGAAGCCGCTGCACGCACTACATCATCCAGCTTGCAAAGAACCTCATGACGGGCGATCGCTTTTGGAAGATCGGGGTTTTTCAGACCGTGGCTGTCGTTCATGTACGGTGGATTCGTGGTCACTACATCAAACGATGCCTTCTCAAACAGTGTCTGAACCTCCTTGATATCGCCCTGTACGATCGAAACCTTCTCCTCTAGCCCATTGAGTGCCACACTTCTGGATGCCATTTCTGCCATCTCTTTCTGGATCTCAAGACCTGTAAAATGACTTCCCTCAGTCTTGGCCTCAAGAAGAATTGGAATAATACCTGTTCCCGTTCCCAGATCAAGCACACGCTCTCCTTGTTTTACTGATGCAAATCCGGACAAAAGCACTGCATCCATGCCGAAACAGAAGCCGTTTGTCTTCTGGATAATCCGGTATCCGTTCCGCTGCAGTTCATCGATCCTCTCGTCTTCCTTAATTGTCATCCAGCTTAGATTTTCCTTCCTTTTTTTCGAGTGCCTCGAGTGCCTTAAGCTCAGCATCATTTACATTGTTTTTTTCACGACGACGTCGAGGCTTGAACTTGAGCTGATCCACACGATAATCGCGAATTTCCTTCTCATCCCTACCTACAGTTACCACAACCTTTACCTGCTGGCGAAGGACGCTTACGCTGTTTACTTCACCTTTAAGTCCATCGTCAGTGGTTACGTAATCTCCCACAGAAGGAAGATGACTGTTGAGCTCTTCATACGTGTCTTCCTCATATTTAAGACAACACATCAGACGGCCGCATACCCCTGAAATTTTAGTCGGATTCAGGGAAAGATTCTGTTCTTTTGCCATCTTTATAGATACCGGAATAAATTCAGATAAATACGAATGGCAGCAAAGAGGTCTTCCACATATACCTACACCTCCCAAAATCTTGGTCTCATCACGTACACCAATCTGGCGAAGTTCTATCCTGGTCTTAAATACAGCAGCCAGATCCTTTACGAGTTCACGGAAATCAATTCTTCCATCTGCAGTAAAATAAAATAGCAATTTATTATTGTCAAATGTATATTCCGCATCTATGAGTTTCATCTGCAAATCATGTTTGCGTATTTTTTCCTGGCAGATCTTAAATGCCTCACGTTCTTTTTCTTTATTATTTTTTTCGAGCTCCTCATCGTTCTCAGTAGCCATACGTATGACTGATTTCAGTGGCTGAATAACCTTTTTCTCATCCACCTCACGGATTCCCAAAACCACCTCTCCGTACTCTATTCCACGGGCTGTTTCCACAATAACGTGGTCGCCCATCTTGATCTCAAGCTGTGCCGGATCAAAATAGTATACTTTTCCGGCCTTACGAAACCTGACACCGATTACTTTTATCATAAATTTAATTCTCCTTCATAGTTAAAAGCATCAGTTCAAGAGCCAAATCAGTATTGACATTGGCATTCAAACGAACTTTTGCTTTGTCAATCGCACATAATATCTCTTCTAGGCCCTCGTATGAGCTCTTTTGACAGCAACTGCTTACTGCTGAATATTCATCTTTAAACAGAAGCGCATTCATGTCCTTTGTGACCTTAAACATCAAAATATCACGATACCAAAGCTGCATAAAATCAAGGCATTCATATAGATCCAGCTTATCCTCCTGAAGTTTTCGAATATAATCGAGAAGCATCGGAATATCCATATCCTTTATATTTTTAAGCAGATTAAGTACCTCTCGGTATAAAAGTGCAAATTCCTCAGATGATGCAAGATGAATAGCTTTTCCCAGATTTCCCCTCGCAAATGCAGCATAAATATCTGCCTGGCTCTCTGAAACACTCAATTTATCCATCAGATATTCGCTTATCATGGAATCTTTGAGTGGACGAAGCTTTAACTGGATACATCTTGATAAAATTGTAGGAAGAAATGTTTCCTGATTCGTAGTAATAAGAATTAAAACCGCGTATGCCGGTGGCTCCTCTATAGTCTTAAGAAGTGCATTCTGTGCCTGAACAGTCATCTTCTCTGACTCATCTACCAGATATATCTTGTATGGGCTGCTATAAGGGCGTATCGACACAGTGTCATTAATCTGCTCACGTACATCATCAACACCTATACTTGCAGGTTTTTCATGCGTAACCCATATTACATCCGGATGATTTCCGGACAAAAATTGCTTGCACGAATGGCATTCCATGCACGGCTCCGTACCATGTTTTTCACATAAAAGTGTCATAGCAAATGCCTTCGCGATCGTCTTGCGTCCCATTCCCTTTTCTCCGGACAATATGTAGGCATGCGAAACTCTCTTATATTCGATCGCCTTCTGAAGGTGTTCTTTTATTTTCTCATGTCCAATAATATCGTGAAAACCTGCCATTTTGATGCTCCTTTCGTGGTCAAACAACCAGCTAATATCCTATCATCTAAGTATAACACAATATTTAATGCATGCCTAGTAGATGAAAATCAGTTAGCTAATCATGTGATACAGTGTTTTTTAGTTTGATTTGTCTAGACTCGCTCGCGTACAATAACATTATTTATTTCATTGATCAGCGCCTGCACGCACGATTCAAGTTCCTTATTCTCAAATATATTTTTCTCGCTGATCTCACATTTTTCCATATTTTCATTACTAAAATCTGCCTCATCAGCAAGAAAACGTCTGCACATCTCAGCATACTTTGGCTTAGTCTGCTGTCTTTCCCGATCTAATGCCCTTTGCAGTCTTTCGCCATCTTCCACCTCAATATAAAGCGGTATCAGTGCGTCACTGCCAAAATAATTTCGCACTGCTTCATATGACTCAAGCGTACCGATCATAAAATAATTGCACATATCAAGCACAATCTGGCCATCGTCCACAGTCGCATAACTCCATGGTCCATAGACCGTCTGATATGTCCTCTTTTCGATGACCTTCCCCTGTTTTTCAAGACCTGAAAGTTCTTTTCCGCTTACAAAATGATACTCTACCCCTTCATTCTCACCCGCACGGATAGGTCTTGTAGTATAAGGCACCACTGTCTTAATCTGTGGCAACTTCTCCCTAAGTATTTTATAAATAGTGTCCTTACCTGATGCACTTTTTCCCATCACGTAAAATATATGTCCCATTTTTTATTATGCCTTTCCAGCCAAGCTATTCATATAATTTTCATCATACCGTAACTGTTTGCTATCATCAATTAAATAATTACCTCTACATATGGCACCAGTTCGTCGGCATTCTTATTAGAAATTCCCTCTACAGTAAGTCCCAGCCTCAATGCTTCATGGATCCGTACGATCTCATTTTCTGTGATTATCTCCCCCGGCATCAGCATCGGAACTCCCGGTGGGTAGATAGTCACACAAGTCCTTGCTGTTCGTCCCTTTGCCTCATAAATTGGCACTAATACTCCGTCTCTTTGCCATGCCTGCCATGGAAGATAGACCCTATATGGATGGTTTTGTAAATCTTTTTCCTGATTAACTCCATAATTTAATTGTTCTTTATTAAACTGTTCAAGTTCAGCCTGTTTTACGGTTTTCAGCCAGGAATCTTCTTTCGTGTTTTCCAATTTTTCTTCTCTCGTATCAGAATTCGTATTTTCTGAATTTTCTTCATTTTTATAAGAATCAGTCAACATCTTCTCAATACGTTCGTCCAACTCAAACATTGCCCTTGTAAGCCTTGAAAATCCTTCCTCTGTATCCATAAATGATGTCATAAGGAGCACATATCTCCCACTTGCCATCTCTGGCTCAAGATGATACTCTCCTCGCAGTACATCAGCCAATTCAGTTCCAGTCATTTTTTTCGGAAAAATCACTATTTTCGATGGATCATATCCATATATACCCGCTTTACCACAAATTTTCTCTGTCAGTAGCCTAATATGCTTTAGCCTTTCAAGTTCATCCCGAAGCTTCTTCAAACGTTTAGCATACAGATTCATTTCATTTAAACCATTCTCTGACATGTACCTGACACAGTTCTCCATCGATGCAATCAGAATATAAGAAGGACTGGAACTTTCGTAAAACGATAAATACTGTTCTACTTTTCTTTCGTCCAAAATATTACTTTTAAGATGCAAAATTGCTGTCTGTGTCAGCGACGGAAGTGTCTTGTGAAGACTCTGAATTACCAAATCCGCTCCTTCTTTTAGTGCCCCTTCTGGAAAATATCCTCCATCTGTAAACGGCAGATGTGCACCGTGTGCCTCATCCACGATCAAAGCCGCTCCATGCTTATGTGCAACTTCAGCAATTCCTCGGATATCTGATACAATCCCCTCATATGTAGGAGAAGTTATAAACACAGTTCGAATATCAGGATTCTCAGAAAGAGCATTTTCCACCTGTTTCGGCATGATTCCACCTGGAATATGAAAATTGGCTACATCTTCCGGATACAGATACACTGGCTCAAGGTGGTTTAAAACAACTGCATGATAAGCCGCTTTATGAGAATTTCTGGCCATCAGAATTTTCTCACCTGACTTTACCGACGCCGAGATTGAAGCTAAGATTCCGCAGGTACTTCCATTTACCAAATACCAGCTACGATCTGCCCCGTAAACAACTGCCGCTGATTCCATTGAATCTTTCAATATAGCTTCAGCATGATGCAAATTGTCAAATCCATCAATCTCAGTAATATCCACAGAAAAAGGATTTGGAAATGAAGTTATCCCCATTTTTACCTGTCGTTTGTGTCCCGGCATGTGGAATGGATATGCATTTGAAGATGCATAAGTGGATAACCTTTCCAAAAGCGGCATTTCTGGATTCATGGTTATTGTTTCTGACTGCATTTTCCCGTTTTTTTCCATATTTTCTTTCTCAGTCCGTCTCTCTTTTTCTTTATATATTTTAATTTTATAATTGTTAGGCACCAATCAAACTTTCACAAATTTATTGCGAAATGCTTGAATTTCTAAATAATCAGCTACTTAAGCACCTGATCTCCGTCCTTGACACAAAGATTTTTCTTTACTCCCAGTGTTACCATCCATCCACGGACAATCGGTGTCTTATAACTACCAGCACCTGCTACACCATCCTGCACGTTATCCCAGAGCCAATCCGGTGTCGGCCATAAGCACACCTCCGGCGAAATCACCTGATAAAGATCCTCTTCCACTCCTCTCTGACCATGGTGTGCCATCTGAAGAACATCTGATTTCAATTCTTCTGGAGTGTGGCTGGCAAGAAAATCTTCTCCGGCCTGCCATCCCATATCTCCTAAAAACAGAATTCTTTTTCCGCCCATCTCCACGCGATATGAAACAGAGCTGTTGTTGAAGCTATTTTCCGTGCAGGCAAATGGTTCGTTCATCACTGTTATATTTGCACCAGCAACCGTGATATGCTGGTCTTTTGACAGTTTGTCACATTTCTGAGATTCCGGCAATTTTTCAAGTGCTTGTATAACTCGATCATAACACTCCAAATCAGATTCTTTTCTTGAAGCCTGCTCCTGAGATAAAAAGTCTTTATCTAGGAAAGAATAGTACACCTTATCGATCGAGACTGGTATCGGATCCATATTTAGAATCTCCGTGATCGCTCCCACATGATCGCTGTGAGGATGAGTCAGAAGCCAGGCATCTACATGGCCACCCCACTCGTTAATAACTTCCAACAAATGAGGTGCGTCGATATCGCGTCCACCATCAACAACTATTACTGCACCTTCACTTGTCTTCATGACACACGAGAGATTCTGCCATATATCTGTGCAAGCTAAAAGTCTAAGTTCTGCCCCATCAAGATATGGCTCTTCTATACCGGATTCTGCTGCTTCCGCCGCGGCAAGTGCCTCCATTTCTTTGGCTGATTGCTGTTCGCCGAGATTATTTAAATCTATCAATTCATCCGACTCCTCTCCTGCTTCTAAAGATTCACTATCTCTTTCGGAAATATCCATCATCACAGCTGTTTCGTCTGTACTCTGATAGGCTGTACGTTGGTTGCTACATCCGTTCAACGGTAGAATAAGTGAGAGTGCTAAAGCCGCTATGTATAAATTTTTCCAATATATGTGAACATTTTTTTTCATGTATTACAACCTCTTGTTTTTCTTATTTTATCCACAATTGTTCTCTAATCTATGCTTTTATTCTACTATAATTTTGATTTTTCCACAAGTTGAGGCGAATTAGCTAAGGGGAATGTGCCAAGGCACATTCTCGCACCGAGTGCGGTCTCTTGCGACATGATTCTTCTTCGTGCGAGTGTGCTCTATGTTCCACTACTATCGGTGCATAACAAGTGCAACCGACGCTTTTTACCCACGCGGAGCGTTTTTAATTTCATAGGACGCTCTTTCCTATGAATCGAGTAGGAGGGGATTTGAATAATCCCCCGACCTCTCACACCACCGTGCGTACCGTTCGGTACA
>CAVKOQ010000002.1:0-55256 GCA_963657995.1 bacterium | reverse complement strand
AACCAGTGACACGAGGATTTTCAGTCCTCTGCTCTACCAACTGAGCTATCTGGGCATCCTGAGGAATCCTGTGATTCTCACGTTCGCTCTTGTTCAGCGACATGTGTTATTATACTAAGAGCCTTTTAAATTGTCAACAGTTTTTTTAATTTTTTTGTTTTTTTATTTTTTGTTTGACAAAGAACAATTTATGTGTTTATAATGCATGTAACAAAAAACACAGATAAACCTACGAGGAAGAGGAGTATCTGACAACTATGTATCGCTACAGAGAGTTCCGGATGGTGGAAACGGAACGCCTTACCGTCAGTGAATGGACTTCCGAGGGCAGCCTTGAACAATTTTCTAGTAGGGGCTGACGGGACCCCACCCGTTATCCATCGGGGCACGTATGATGGTACGTGTAAGCGAGTGGACATTCTCACGAATGTCAATTTGGGTGGTATCGCAGAAGTTTACGCTTTTGTCCCTTTTATTGGGACAAAGGCGTTTTTTTATTTCATAGGATGCACTCTCCTATTGAAACAAAAAATGCTCCGGCAAGGCAGACTGACACATCTGCCATCCAAAAAAACATTATCAAAAAAGAATGGAGAACACTATTATGAAAAAGAATCTGAAAAAATTATTTGCACTTGGATGCACCGCAGCTTTAGTTATGACAACAGCAGGATGCTCTTCAAACACATCGACAACCTCTTCTGAGGCAGCTGACACTTCTTCTGAATCCGCAAGTGAAATTTCTGATGCTTCAGAAGACACAAACACTGTATACAACATAGCTATTGTCAAACAGCTCGACCACGCTTCTCTTGATGAGATTGCAAATGCAGTAGAGGCTGAGTTGGATAAAATAGCAAAAGATAATAATGTAACAATTCACTATGAGCTTTACTCCGGCCAGAACGACCAGACAACCTTAAAACAGATCGGTGACCAGGCAGTTGCCGACGGTGTCGATGCCATCATTCCTATCGCTACACTGGCTGCACAGGTTATGACTGTATCTGCACAGCAGAGCGAAACTCCGGTTGTATATGCCGCTGTATCAGACCCTGAAGCCGCCGAGCTCACCGGAATCGATTATGTAACAGGTACCAGTGATGCACTGAACACCGAGCAGATCATGGAGATGATCCTTGCTGCCAATCCTGATACCAAAAATGTAGGACTTTTATACTCCCTATCTGAGGCAAACTCAACAAAATCTATAGCTGATGCAAAGGCGTACTTAGATGAGAAGGGTATTTCCTATACTGAACAGACTGCAAATACCAACGATGAAGTTATCACAGCCGCTTCTTCCCTGATTGCTGACGATGTAGATGCCGTATTTACACCTACCGACAACGTTATCATGGCAGCAGAGCTGGCCATCTACAAAGACCTGGCAGATGCAGGCATTCCTCATTATACAGGTGCTGACTCATTTGTAAGAAACGGTGCATTTGCTACCTGTGGTGTAAACTATACAGATCTTGGTACACAGACAGCAGACTTAG
The DNA here is from genome assembly GCA_963657995.1 of bacterium. GTDB lineage: Bacteria > Bacillota > Clostridia > Lachnospirales > Lachnospiraceae > Otoolea. The sequence continues at coordinate 53,754 of CAVKOQ010000002.1, read as the reverse complement.
CTTTCAAAGCAATCACTGAGGGAATGGATGGTCTTGAAGACTACTATACCGCAGAAGGCGGCATCATAACTGTAAACTCCGAGACAGCAGAAACTCTTGGTCTTGATAGTGCAGTATTCAAAGATTTCGGTGAAGTTGTAGAAGTAACAACTACCGAAGAATAATATCAAAAGACATACCAAACCTTAATCAACACATTTTCTAATCAATATTTCATGGAGGTAATTTTCCCATGCTTCATATCCTGCAGACTGCTCTTGAACTAGGATTTCTGTACGCATTGGTACCGATGGCACTGTTCTTAAGCTTCCGTATTCTTAATATCGCAGATATGACTACAGACGGCTGTTTCGTTCTCGGAACAGCTGTGTCTGTTACTATGGCTGCCGCCGGACACCCATTTCTCGCGATACCGGCCGCTACTTTCGCAGGCATCTGTGCCGGTTTTGTAACAGCATTTCAGCAAACTCATCTTGGTGTGCCGTCCATTCTTGCCGGAATTATCACCAATATGGGACTCTATACCATAAATCTTATGGTTATGGGCTGGAGTGCCAACGTAAGTCTTTTAAAGACAGAAACCATCTTTTCCCTGCTTCAGAAAACCGGCATCGGCGGTGACTGGTATGAAGCACTTTTAGCTCTTTTCATGACCGTACTTTCAGGCGTACTTCTCGTATATTTTCTAGGCACACGGCTTGGCCTCTCTATAAGGGCTACGGGCAACAATATCGACATGGTGCGTGCTTCATCCATTAATCCTGCATTTACCATCACCGTCGGCTTATGTATCGCCAACGCTCTGACAGCACTATCAGGTGCCATGGTCGGACAATATCAAAATACCGCTGATATCAACGGCGGAACCGGTATTGTCGTTATCGGTCTTGCATGCCTTATCATAGGCGAGACCATCTTTGGACGCCGTGGAATTGCAAAAGGCGTCATAGCCACAATAATAGGCTCGATTATTTATCGTTTTATATATGCCATCGTTCTATACACAAAAATCATGCCTGTACAAGCATTAAAGCTTGTAACCGCAGTGATAGTAGCCCTTGCAATCTCTTTCCCGACCATCCGTAAATGGGCAGCATTTCAGACACGAAAAAATACCGCGATACACCGGAAAGGAGGCAAAAGATAATGTTAAATATCGAATCCATATCAAAAACCTTTAATCCGGGAACAATCAATGCAAAGCAGGCTCTCTCCGGACTCTCGCTTCATCTGAATCACGGTGATTTTGTCACAATAATTGGTTCCAATGGTGCTGGAAAATCAACTTTGTTCAATGCGATCGCAGGCAGTTTCTACGTAGATGACGGCTTTATAGAACTTGACGGTGAAGATATAACCTATGTTCCCGAGCACAAGCGAAGCCTTATGATAGGCCGTCTTTTTCAGGATCCTTTAAAAGGAACCGCACCAGGGATGACCATAGAAGAAAACCTTGCCCTAGCTTACCTTCGTACAGCAAGTGGCAAATCTCCATTTTCACGAATATCCAAGAAAGATAAAGATACCTTCCGTGAACGACTCGCACTTTTAAATATGGGGCTTGAAGACCGTATGACTCAGCCGGTTGGACTCCTGTCAGGCGGCCAGCGTCAGGCACTCACACTTCTCATGGCAACACTGATCACTCCGAAGCTTTTGCTTCTTGATGAACATACAGCGGCCTTAGACCCAGCAACAGCTGAAAAAGTGCTCGAATTGACCAAAAATATCATTGTCGAGGAAAAAATCACCTGCCTTATGATTACACACAATATGAATCAGGCACTAGAACTCGGCAACCGCACTCTTATGATGTCAAACGGAAATATCATTCTGGATGTAGGTGGTGCAGAACGTGCTTCCATGACTGTAGATGACCTGATCGCACGTTTCAAGACAGGTGCAGGTCACGCCCTTGACAATGACAGGATTTTACTTTCAGAATAACTGAAAAAATCCCTATAAAAAAAAGACTGTAAGGCAGAAACTCAAAATCCGCTTTACAGTCTTTTTTATGAAGTTGTGGAAGTAGCTTCCTATATATATTATATATCTTACTGCTTCCTGTATATTTCTTACTTCTAATTTTTCCCAAGCACATCCGACAATGCCGCAAACTGAGAAAGAGTGAGTGTCTCACCACGCACTGACGGTGAAAGACCCAATGACTCGATCGCAGCTGCAATCTCTTCCTTGCTAAAATTCAGATCCTGTGCATTGGACAAGCCGTTTTGCAAAGTTTTTCGGCGCTGATTAAATGATGCACGAATCAATCTGAACATCAAGTCTTTATCGCTTACTTCTACAGGCGGTTTCTCATGCTTTGTCAGGCGAATAACCGCTGAACCGACATTTGGACGTGGTATGAAGCAGTTCGGCGGCACATTGGCCACAATATACGGCTCGGCATAATACTGAACTGCAAGTGACAATGCTCCATAGTCCTTTGAACCCGGTCCGACCTGCATACGGTCAGCTACCTCTTTTTGAACCATAACAGTGATATTGTCAATAGGAGCACCACTCTCAAACAATCCCATGATAATAGGAGTCGTGATATAATACGGCAGATTAGCCACTACCTTGACCGGACGTCCGTTTCCCTTCTCCTCGGCCAGTTTCTTTATGTCAACCTTTAAGATATCTTCATTTATAATTGTCACATTTTCACAATCATGAAGTGTGTCATGGAGAATAGGAATCAGGTTCGTATCAATCTCAACGGCTATGACCTGACCTGCTGCCTCAGAGAGGCGCTGTGTCATAGTCCCGATACCGGGACCAACCTCAAGGACTGTATCTTCCTTTGTCATTCCTGCTGCCGTGATGATCTTATCAAGCACATGAGTATCAATAAGGAAATTCTGACCAAATTTCTTCTGGAAGGCAAAATTATATTTCTGTATTACTTCTATAGTATTCTTAGGGTTCCCTAGATCCATTCTGATATTCCTTTTACACTAACCGGTACAATTTCCGTGCATTTTCCTCGGTTGCATGGATGATCTTTTCCGGTGTACATTTCTTTATTTCTGCCAATTTTTCAGCCACATACGTAAGATTAAGCGATGAATTTCTCTTGCCACGGTTTGGAACCGGTGCAAGATACGGGCAATCCGTCTCCAAAACCAGTCTGTCAAGCGGTGCCATCTCTGCCACTTCAAGAAGTTTCTTAGCATTTTTGAAGGTCAGCACACCGCCGATACCCAGGTAAAATCCCATCTTAAGATATTCCATGGCCATCTCTTTGCCGTATGAAAAGCAGTGAATCACACCGCCTATCTCCTCTGAATGTTCTTCCTTCATGATGTCGAGCGTATCTTTTGCTGCATCACGACTATGTATGATGACCGGCAGTTTCAATTCTCTTGCCAGATTCAATTGACGACGAAACCAGTTTTTCTGTATCTCATGATCAGGCTCTTCCCAGTAATAATCAAGGCCAATCTCACCGATAGCCACGATTTTGGGTGATCTTGCCAACTCCTTTAGTTCTGCGAATTTCTCCTCATCAAGCTCGGCTGTGCTGCTTGGGTGTACACCGGCCGCACCGTAGATAAACTGATACTTTTCAGTTAACCCAATCGTAGTCTTTGTACTGGCCATATCCGCACCAACATTGACTACGGTCCCGATGCCACCGGCTTTTAAACCTAAAAGGACTTCTTCGCGATCCTCATCAAATGCCTCATCATCATAATGAGCATGTGTGTCGAAAATTAGCATATCTCGGCACCTGCCGGCATATCCTTCTCAGGTGTCATGAGGGCCAGATTGCCATCTGCATCTTCTGCACAAAGAATCATGCCCTCAGACATAAGGCCAGCCAATTTAGCAGGTTTTAAGTTAGTCACAACCATGACCTTCTTTCCGACCATCTCTTCAGGCGAATAGAAGTTCTTGATTCCGCTTACAATCTGTCTTACCTTGCTTCCGACTTTAACCTGGGAGCAGAGAAGCTTTCTTGACTTCGGAACTGCCTCGCAGGAAAGAATCACACCTACCTGGAACTGCATCTTAGCAAAGTCATCATAAGTAATCTCAGCCTTCGGCTCAAGATCTATGCCATCTGAATTCTTCTCGTCAGAATTCTTGTCATCTGAATTTTCTGCATCTGCTGGCTTGTTTTCAGCCTCAGCCTTTGCTGCTGCCTCTTTCTTCTGAGCTTCCTGAATCACTTCTACCTTTTTCATCACATCATCAAGCTTAAGACGTGCAAAAAGGACCTCAGGTTCTGCTGTTACCTTATTTCCTGACGGATATTTGCCAAATACATCCATCTCAGAAAGTTCACGTTTCACTGTATTTAATTCTTTTAAAATCTTTGCTGATGTATCAGGCATGAAAGACTCAAGCAGTGATGCACCGATTGTGATTGACTCTGCAAGATTGTAAAGAACCGTAGCCAGACGATCCTGTTTATCTTCCTCTTTTGCAAGAATCCACGGTGTAGTCTCATCAATATATTTGTTGCTGCGACGGAAAATATTGAAAATCTCTGTAATGGCATCCGCAACACGAAGCTTATCCATCTTCTCATCTACCTTGCGAACAGCCTCCATCACAACATTCTTAAGATCATCATCAACCGGCTCTGATACGCCCTTATCCGCAACTACTCCGCCAAAATACTGATTTGTCATGGAAACAGTTCTCTTTACAAGGTTTCCAAGAATATTGGCCAGATCGGAATTCAGCCTCTCAACCATCAGCTCCCATGTGATAACACCATCATTTTCAAATGGCATCTCATGAAGAACAAAATAGCGGACTGCATCCACTCCAAAGAAATCAACCAGTGTATCGGCATAAATAACATTTCCCTTGGATTTGCTCATCTTACCATCGCCCTGTAAAAGCCACGGATGACCGAATACCTGCTTAGGAAGCGGCAGATCCAGAGCCATCAAAAAGATCGGCCAGTAAATAGTATGGAAGCGGATGATATCCTTTCCTATCAGATGAAGATCTGCCGGCCAGTATTTCTTAAACATCTCATCGCTTTCACCGTCGCAGTTATATCCCAGACCTGTGATATAGTTAGTCAGTGCATCAAGCCATACATATACAACATGCTTAGGATCGAAGTCAACCTGAATACCCCATTTAAAAGATGTACGGGATACACACAGATCCTGAAGTCCCGGAAGGAGGAAGTTGTTCATCATCTCATTTTTACGGGAAACCGGCTGAATAAACTCAGGATGTTCATTGATATAATCGATAAGTCTCTGAGCGTATTTGCTCATACGGAAGAAATATGCCTCTTCTTTAGCCGGCTGAACAGGACGTCCACAGTCAGGACACTTGCCATCAACCACCTGTGACTGGGTCCAGAACGACTCACATGGAGTACAGTAAAGTCCCTCATAGCAGTCCTTGTAAATATCTCCCTGATCGTAGAGCTTCTTGAAAATCTTCTTTACCTCGGCTTCATGATCCTCATCTGTAGTTCTGATGAATTTATCATATGAAGTATTCATAAGATCCCAGATAGACTTGATCTCTCCTGCTACGTTGTCAACAAACTGCTTCGGCGTAATACCTGCCTCAGCTGCCTTTAATTCAATCTTCTGACCATGTTCATCTGTTCCTGTCTGGAAACGCACATCATATCCCTGCGCTCTCTTGTAGCGTGCGATACTGTCTGCCAGTACGATCTCATAAGTATTTCCGATATGAGGTTTGCCGGATGTATATGCGATCGCTGTTGTTATATAGTAAGGTTTCTTACAATTCTGACACATTTATTATGTCCTCCTTATGCACTATTTAGGCCCTAATATCATAAATTGTAATCGTTTTTGCATCCCTTTGTCAAGTATGGTATACTTTATAGTTGGAGGTAATACAATGAAAAAAAGATTTTTCCCAATACATTCGAAAAAGAGCACGCTTATCCTTATCAGTGCCGCCATGCTTGTGCTCTTTGGATGTTCAGATCCATCTGTTTCAGATGTGACAACAGAATCATCTGCAGTATCAGAACAGAGCACACTTTCTTCGAATATCACAGATGAAACCTCAGATTCTAACCTGCCAGATTCCAATTCATTAACCGAGCAGACCCGTTTTGACGAATTTTCAAATGAACTATTCAAAGAAGATCTTGAAAAAGATCCGCTCTCGCTGCATTTTATGGTGCGATATCCTGAAAATTATGGTATTGCAACACCAGAAATGGAATTTTCAGAATATTCTTTGGAAATGCTGCAAGATAATTCCACTAAAAATACTGCCAATCTTGAGAAGCTTTATTCGTTTGACACTTCAAAGTTTACCTCAGATCAGCTTCTCACATACAGAATGCTTAAAGATTATCTTGAGACAGATTCTCTTTCACATGGACTCGAACTCTGCACTCAGCCTCTAAGTGCACTCATCGGCACACAGGCAAAACTCCCGGCACTCCTTGCTGAGTATACGTTTTACACCCGTGACGATATCGACAATTATTTGAAACTGCTGGCAAACATCGATACATACTTCGACCAGCTGGCAACCTATGAAAAACAAAGAGCAGAGTCAGGACTTGCACTGTCGGATGAAACGATTGATCGTATCATAAAATCATGTAAAACTTACCTTATAAGACCGGAAAACAACCTTTTGACCGAGACCTTTGCCACCCGTCTAAATGATGTCGAGGGATTAAGTGACTCTGAAAAAGCGACATATAAAGCCAATCATCTGGCAATTTTGAAGGAACATTTCATACCGGCATACACGAATCTCTCAAAAATCCTCGAATCCATCAAAGGTTCAAATACAACTACCGGCGGACTGTGTACATATGAAAATGGCAAAGAATATTACAAATATTTAGTAGCCAGCCTTACCGGCACGGATTCTTCTGTAGACGAACTGAAAAAACGTATTTCAAAACAGCTTCAGTCTGATTTGTCTGAAATGAACGAACGCCTAAAAGAAAGTCCAGAACTGGCAAAACAGATGACTGATTCTGACATCACGCTGTCCGATCCAGACGAGATCCTAGAGAATCTGCAAAGTCAGATTCAGTCAGATTTCCCGGCTCTTTCAGATACCTCATATACGATAAAATATATTCCTGAATCACTGAAATCTGTGCTCTCACCGGCTTATTTCCTTTTACCGCCAGTTGACTCCGAAGGTGAGAACCCGATCTATATAAGTAAAGAATCAAGTAGTGAACAAAATCTCTACACAACACTTGCTCACGAGGGTTATCCGGGACACCTGTATCAATATGCGTATTTTAGCAATCGACGATCAAACCCAGTCAGAAGACTCATTACATCTTCAGGATACAACGAGGGCTGGGGACTATACTGCGATCTTTATGCCTATACATTTGACAATGGGCTTTCAGAGGCTGTAAAACCGCTTATGAAATGCAGTGAAGCGGCCAATTACGGACTGTATGCTTTTCTTGATATCTGCATCCATTATGACGGCTGGGACCTTGATACAACTACCGATTATCTTAAGTCTTCATATGGTTTCACAGATCCTGAAGCCGCAAAAGAGATATACCTTTCTATCGTTGATAATCCGGGCAATTACCTTAAATACTACACAGGATATCTGGAAATCATGACGATGAGACAAAAGGCCGAAGAAACACTCGGGACAAACTTTAATATAAAAGATTTCCATCAGTTCATCCTCGATATGGACGGTGCTTCATTCCGTGTCATCAAGCCTTATTTTGAGACTTGGCTTATGGTGAAACAGACAGAATTCTAGGTTGTAAATTATATCTTTAGAACAAAGAATGTGGTGCGAGCCGCGCGGAGCATTTTTTTGTTTCATAGGACGCACTTTCCTATGAAACAAAGAAAAATCCGGCTCATCCGCATACATAAGTTTCCTTAAAGGATAAAATGTATACGGATGAAGCCGGATTTTATTTTTCATAATATAATTTTTTTTTAGTTTACACTTCTATAATTCTTCTCAAATGTCAGTGTGCCACCGCCAATCTGATTGCCTGCCACGCTGAGATCCAGTGTTTTTGCCTCGTAGTTCTGGATAAATGTATTGGCAATAGCCATAATAACCAGCTTATCAGAAGACTCCTTTAAAGAAGATAAATCAAGTGTCAGTGCACCGTCATTCTGCTCAAATTTATTGACGGTGATACCTTCCTCAATCACACCAATTTCTGCCATCTTATCAAGCAGTTCCTGTGCATCCAGCTCTTCTCCGTCGATACCGTCCATATTCTGCTTTAAGCCGGTTTTATTGGACTTAACAGAATATACGCATACTGTTACAGTCGGATCAGCATCGGTAACTACCATATTCAGCTTCTCAGCTGCACCGTCAACCGTCTCAAGCACTGAACCATCCGGAGCTGTTCCCTTCTCACTTGCAGATTCTGTATTTCTAACTGTAGGCGAACATGCACCAAGTACGACTGCCATCATAACTCCTGCCGTCATAACCGCAAATTTTCTCATAATTTAAAATCCTCCTCTTATGCTCACGGGACACTCTGGTTTCTTATATGCAAAAGTGTCTGTTTCTGCCGCTTGTTTTTGTATTAATCTTTATGCTGCTCATCCTTGCTCAAAAACCAGTCATTCAGTTTCTGAAGTGCCTTAACCAACACCTGCATCTCAGTCCCCGATAAACCGCTCACCAGACTTTCTATCATCTCCCGGTGAAATCTTGCATGATGTTCATACGCTTTCTTGCCCTTCTCTGAGAGAGAAATATATACAATCCTGCGGTCTACGAGCCCACGGCTTCGTTCCACATAGCCCTTTTTTACAAGGCTGTTCATGGCTATAGTAAGTGTTCCCACAGTGACTGACAGTTTCTTTGCGATCGAGGACATATTCTTAGGTTCCTCGATGCCGATTGCCTCTATCACGTGCATATCATTATTCGTGATGTCCTTAAATTCAGGTGTAATAATCGCCTTCTGCTCTATATCCATCACGTCACGGAACAGCGTCACTAAAAGATCATTCAGCGTTTCATAACTTTCCACGGTCTTCCCTCTCATCAATGGTGCAAACGCACAAAGCAGCAATTCACCTCACCGATTATACAATATTCTTCCTGACAGGACAACCATGAAATATATGGAATTATATGAGATAAATTTGTTCTTTGTGTGAATTAAAAATTACATTTTCATAAACGTTAACTGTCAAATATCTTCACAGTCATGTATGTATCTATTATATTCGTTAAACGTCAAGCCCCGCAAAGTGATTGCATGACTTCCTCAACCGTCTCTATCTTTTCTGCTCTCCACGCATTCCCACCACAGAAGATAAGAGCGTTATCCTCATCTCCTCTTGCAGCATTTACAAGGGCCTGCGTTATACAATAAGGAATCTTAGCCGGATCGCAGTGTTCCAGACACTGATAGCAATGTGTTACCGCTTTTCTCCCCTTGGAAAGCTCATTTAAAAATGCGTTTTTGATAGCTCTGCCAGGCATGCCGACAGGACTTTTTACTATAACTATATCCTCTTCCTTAGCATCAATATATGCCTGCTTATAAGCCATAGGTGCGTCACATTCCTCTGTCGTCACAAAGCGAGTGGCAACCTGTACTCCGTCTGCACCAAGCTCGATCTGATGCATCACATCTTCATGATCATAGATACCTCCGGCTGTCACGACAGGAATCTTTTTATCGTATTTCTGGGCATACTTTTTCACAAGAGCGATAATCCCACGCACTTCCTCATCATATTCACCCTGATGAAATGTCTCTGTGGCATGTGGTGTATCTGCCTCAAGCTCTGTAAGCGTATCTCTGTCAAATCCAAGATGTCCGCCTGCCAAAGGCCCCTCAACCACTACCATATCCGGTGCAGTGTTGTACTTGCGATCCCACATTCTGCAGATCACAGTTGCTGCCTTTACAGAAGAGACAATAGGAGCTATCTTGGTTGCCGTTCCCTTGACATATTCAGGCAATGATACAGGAAGTCCGGCACCTGATATAATAAGGTCAGCACCGGCCTTAACCGCCGTTTTTACATAATCAGCATAATTTCTTGTCGCAACCATGATATTGAAACCGACCACACCGCCCTTTGCAATCTCACGGGCCTTCTTAAGCTCTGAAACTATAGCTCTGAGATTTGCCTCCTTGGGATGAGTAGCAAAATCAGCCTCTCTAAAGCCAATCTGAGCTGTGGATATGATACCTACGCCACCGGCTGCAGCGACACTTCCGGCTAGGGAGGAAAGACTTATTCCAACTCCCATGCCACCCTGTATGATTGGGAGTCTTGCAGTCAAATCTCCGATTTTAAGTGGTTTTAAATGTGATACAATTGTGCTCATGCTTTCTCCTATATCTGCAAAAGGGACCGCCGCATGGCAGCCCCTCCTACTAATCATCACCAGCAACTATTAAGTCACTTTATGGTTATCTATATTCTTCTAAACCGCTCATATCGTAATGCCGCGATCTCATCCGGTGTTTTATCGGCACAGGAAGTGAAAAATGTCCTCATATGACGATCAATGATGCGTCCGATCTCTTCGATATTGTCCTCTGTAGCCGGCTCATCTTCACAGATGATCCGCTCAATCATGCCAAGTTCGTACAGATCCTCCGCAGTCATCTTCATGACCTTGGCTGCCTCATCTGCCTTCTTTGCATCCTTCCAGAGAATAGAAGCAAATCCCTCCGGTGAAAGTATCGAATAGGTGGCATTTTCCATCATCCAGACTTCATTGGCAACTGCCAGTGCCAGTGCACCACCGCTGCCTCCCTGACCGGTTATAATGGCAAGAATCGGTACCTTCATATCGGACATTTCGAAGAGATTTCTGGCGATCGCCTCACCCTGACCTCTCTCCTCTGCCTCCATGCCAGGAAATGCACCAGGAGTATCTACAAAGCAGATTATCGGACGATTAAACTTCTTTGCCTGTTTCATAAGACGAAGTGCTTTTCTGTAGCCTTCAGGCGATGGCATGCCGAAATTGTGCTTCATGCTGTCCTTAGGATCCTTGCCTCTCTCCTGTCCTATGACAGTTACAGGCATTCCATAAAACGAAGCCACACCACCGATGATAGCCAGATCATCACCGTAGTAGCGGTCACCGTGAAATTCTGTAAAATCATCAAACAAAATTCTTATATAATCGCTGGCATTCAAACGTCCCGCACTTCTGGACTGGCGAACTGCCTCCCATGCATCACGCTCACGGCCCGCAATCTTATTAAGAGTTTTCTGTCTCATGATACCCGAAAATGGTGCCGTACGGCTCTTTAACTTCACATTATCATGGGTAGAAAAAATCTTTTCCGACACAAATGTATCTTTTTCTGCAATTGATGCATCTTTTTCTGCAATTGATATATCTTTTTCTGCAATTAATGCATCTTTTGAAGCGTAAACATCTTCTTTTTCGGCTTCATCTTTCCATCTCTCCCAGCCATGTTCCTGTCTGTGAAGTTTAAGAATAGTACTTAAAACATCTTTTTGGTCCTTTCGCTCAACTATGGCATCAACAAAACCATGAGTCAGCTGGAACTCCGCTCTCTGAAAGCCATCAGGAAGCTTCTGTCCGATCGTCTGCTCTATAACTCGCGGACCTGCAAATCCGATAAGTGCTCCCGGTTCCGCAAGAATGATATCTCCAAGTGATGCAAAACTTGCCGTCACACCGCCTGTAGTAGGATCTGTCATGAAGCTTATATAGAGAAGGCCAGCCTTTGAATGACGTTTGAGTGCCGCTGAGGTCTTGGCCATCTGCATAAGAGATATCATACCTTCCTGCATCCTGGCACCGCCTGATGCTGCAAAGATAATAACCGGAAGTTTCTCCTCGGTAGCCCTTTCCACAGCTTTTGTGATCTTCTCACCCATATTGTGGCCCATGCTGCTCATGAGAAAACGGGAATCGCAGACTGCAATCACTGTCTCGTAGCCGTTAATCTGTCCTTTTCCGGTCACAACAGCCTCATTTAACTCAGTTTTCTCCCTTGCCGCATAAACCTTGCCTTCATATCCCGGAAATGACAGCGGATTGACCACTTCCATCTCCTTATCCCACTCTTCAAATGTGCCTTCATCAATAAGCATCTCTATTCTTCGATATGCATGCATACGGAAATATCCACCGCATCTTGGGCATACATAAAGATTGTCCTTGACATCCTGAACGAGAATCGGTTTTTCACACTTATTGCACTTGCGCCACAGAGAACGCAGGCTTTCCGGTGTCATCGCCGTAGGACGGCTTGGAATCTTCTCCGGTCTTTCCTCTGCTGCCTTTGCCGCCTTTTTATCTGCTTTCTCGCTCTCTGCACGGCTCACACCGGCAGAACCATGATCATTCGTATTGATCGAAGTATACGATTTCTTAAACAGATTTTTAAACATCTTATATCCAACCTCACATATTAACCAATCATAAATGTTAATTCTGCAGATACTGCCAGCTTGCCATCAACGGTAGCAGTCGCACTTCCGATGCCGACCGGTCCCTTTCTCTTGATAATATGGCACTCCAGCTTTAATTTATCTCCCGGTACTACCTTCTTCTTAAACTTGACATTATTTATTGCCCCAAAATATGCCGTTTTTCCTTTATTTTCCTCTAAGCTTAAAATAGCAACCGCGCCTACCTGTGCCAGTGCTTCAACTATAAGCACTCCAGGCATAACAGGTTCGCCTGGAAAATGTCCCGCAAACCATGGCTCATTGTAGGTTACATTTTTATATCCAACTGCACCCTCGCCCGGTGTCAGTTCTTCGATACAGTCGATCAGAAGAAATGGATGACGGTGAGGAATGATCTCCTGGATCTCTTTAATTCCCATCATAATAACTACCTCTTAGTCCTCGTATTTCTTGATTACCAGGCTTGCATTTACACCGCCAAATCCCAGTGAATTGGTCAGGGCGTATGTAATATCCATAGATACGCCGTCTCCCATGGTATAGTCGAGGTCGCATCCTTCTCCCGGCTCAGTCAAGCCTGCTGTGGCATGTACAAAACCATCCTCAATAGACTTCACACAGGCGATAAACTCAACACCACCGGCTGCGCCTAAGAGATGTCCGATCATTGACTTGGTGGAATTAATCTTTACATTATATGCATGGTCTCCGAGCACTTTCTTAACCGCCAGAGTCTCGAAAAGGTCATTGTGATGAGTGCTGGTTCCATGTGCATTGATATAATCAATCTTATCAGGTGTGATTCCTGCATCCTTAATAGCCATCTCCATGGCATATGCCGCACCACTTCCATCCTCAGCCGGGGAAGTAATATGGAACGCATCATTGCTTCCGCCGTATCCGACTAGTTCTGCAAGAATCTTTGCACCGCGCTCCTTAGCATGCTCTAATGACTCAAGAACTACCACGCCTGCACCCTCTCCCATGACAAAGCCGTCGCGGTCCTTATCAAACGGACGTGACGCAGTCATAGGATCCGGATTGGTGGAAAGTGCTGTAAGTGATGCAAAACCAGCCATACCAAGCGGTGTGATAGCTGCCTCTGTACCTCCTGCGACCATAACGTCAGCTTCACCGTACTGAATTGCACGGAATGCCTCACCGATTGAATTTGTACCTGTTGCGCATGCAGTTACAACATTCATGGATTTTCCTTTTAAACCATATTGAAGAGCAACATTACCAACTGCCATATTGCTAATCATCAGCGGGATAAGCAGCGGATTTACTCTGTTTGGTCCTTTTTCCATAAGCTTTGTATGCTCACGTTCCATAGCCTGCAGACTTCCGATGCCTGAACCGATGCTGGTTCCCACACGGTATGGGTCTTCTTTTTCCATATCAAGACCCGCATGAGCGATGGCCTCGCCAGCAGCTGCTACCGCATACTGTGAAAATGGTTCCATACGTCTTGCCGCCTTCGGATCCATATATTTCTTCGGGTCAAAATCCTTAAGCTCTCCTGCAAGCTTTGCCTTATAATCAGTTGTATCAAAATATGTAATCGGTGCGATACCGATCTTTTTCTCTTTAAGTCCCTGCCAGAAGCTAGCCACATCATTTCCAATAGGCGTCACCGCTCCAAGGCCTGTCACAACTACACGTGTCTTATTTTCCATCTATATCCCGCCTTTCGTTCTGTTGTAACTGTTAAGTATAATGTTTATGTTACATGGCCATGCCGCCATCTACACAAAGAACCTGTCCTGTGATGTAAGCTGCACGGTCGGAAGCTAAGAATACGGCTGCAGAAGCCACATCCTCTGTAGTGCCGAAATGCTTAAGCGGTATCTGATCGCCCATAGCTTTCTTCACATCGTCCGAAAGAACTGCTGTCATCTCTGTGTCAATAAATCCCGGTGCAATCGCATTGACCGTGATTCCACGGCTTCCAATCTCTCTTGCCACCGATTTCGTAAGGCCGATAAGACCTGCCTTAGATGCACAATAATTCGCCTGTCCGGCATTCCCCATAACACCGGATACGGAAGAAATATTGATGATGCGTCCGCCCTTCTGCTTAAGCATCTGGCGTGACACATGTTTAATACAGTTAAATGCACCCTTTAAATTCGTATCGATAACTGCATCAAACTCCTCCTCACTCATCTTCATAAGAAGATTGTCGCGGGTAATACCTGCATTATTAACTAAAATATCAATTTTCTTATAACGTGCTATGACATCCTTTAAAAATGCCTCAGAAGCACTATAGTCAGAGACATTGCACTGAATAGCCTCTGCCTGTCCGCCTGCCTCGGTAATCTCTTTCACTACCTCTTCGGCCTTTGTGGCGGAACCATTATAATTAACTATAACTACAGCACCCTCTTTCGCCATGGAAATGGCGATCTGACGGCCAATACCGCGGCTGGCACCTGTCACAACAGCTACTTTTCCGTTTAACATGAAAGTGCCTCCTTTACTTTCTCGATATCTTCGAGTTTTTCTATATTGAACGCTTTCGCGTTTTTGTCGATTTTACGCATGAATCCGGTCAGGGTCTTTCCCGGTCCAATTTCTATAAATGTATCTACACCGTCAGCTAACATCTTTCTGATGGTCTGCTCCCAGCGAACTGAAGATGAAACCTGTTTCATAAGAAGCGGCTTCACATCAGATGCCTCAGTCACATAATCCGCTGTAACATTGGCAATATACGGAATTTCAGGTGTATGAATTTCCACGGTATCAAGTACCTTTCCAAGCTTCTCACCTGCACTTTCCAGCATAGCAGAGTGGAACGGTCCGCTTACCTTTAAAGGAAGAACCCTCTTTGCACCGGCTTCCTTTAACTTCTCTCCTGCCAGAAGAACCGCCTCCGTCTTACCGGAAATAACGATCTGTCCCGGACAGTTATAATTGGCAATCTGCACACCTTCTATCGGTGCAATTACCTCTTCAATCTTCTCTGCATCCATCGCCAGTACGGCAGACATAGCTCCTTTGCCTACAGGAACCTCATCCTGCATAAGTATGCCTCTCTGCCGTACGGTACGGATAGCATCTTCGTCAGACATAACGCCTGCAGCAGCCATTGCCGGATATTCCCCAAGACTGAGACCTGCGGTCACATCAGGGCGGATTCCCGTGCGTTCCATAAATACACGCATCATGGCAAGACTGGCCGTAACCATAGCCGGCTGCGTATATTCTGTGATATTAAGACGCTCCGTTTCAGACGGTTCAAAACACAGATCTGTCATGGAAAAACCAAGAATTTCTCCTGCTTTTTCAAACATATCATGTCCGATCTTCGTCTCATTATAAAAATCCTGTCCCATACCGGTGGTCTGTGCACCCTGTCCCGGGAAAATAAATGCAATTTTGCTCATAGCGTTATACTCTCTCTACTTTCTGCCCAGAAGTGCCTCTGCCTGGGCCATCATTTCCTCAATCATTTCCTTACAGGTCTGCTCTTTCTTAACCATACCTGCAATCTGTCCGGCCATGACGGTTCCGTTGTCCACGTCGCCTTCCATAACCGCCTTGCGAAGCGTTCCAAGAGTCAGGTATTCCAGTTCCTCGAACGGACGTCCCTCTTTCTCAAGCTTCAGATACTCTCTGGTCATCTTGTTTCTAAGACAGCGGATCGGATGTCCGTGACTCATACCTGTAACGGTAGAATCGATATCTTTGGCCTTGATAACTCTGTCCTTATATGCCTGGCTTACGATTGACTCCTTAGATACTACAAAGCGTGTTCCCATCTGAACAGCCTCTGCACCAAGCATAAATGCCGCTGCAATACCTCTTCCGTCTCCGATGCCTCCGGCAGCAATAACCGGGATGGAAACTGCATCAACCACCTGCGGAACGAGTGCCATAGTCGTAGTCTCGCCGATATGGCCGCCGGATTCCATGCCCTCAGCAACCACAGCGTCTGCACCGCTCTTTTCCATAAGACGTGCCTGTGCCACAGAAGCAACTACAGGAATAACCTTGATACCTGCCTCTTTCCACATTCCCATGTATTTACCAGGGATGCCGGCACCGGTAGTTACAACCTTTACACCCTCTTCAACAACCACTTTTGCCACATCATCGGCATAAGGGCTCATCAGCATGACATTGACGCCAAATGGCTTCTTTGTCAGCTCTCTGGCTTTGCGGATCTCCTCGCGAACCACCTCACCCGGTGCATTGGCACCGCCGATAAGACCGAGACCGCCCGCCTCAGAAACAGCTGCTGCCAGGTTATGCTCTGCCACCCAGGCCATACCGCCCTGAATAATAGGATATTCAATCCCCAGCATTTCTGTGATCTTTGTCTTCATTATGCCTCTACACCTTTTTCTTTTAAGTAGTTCATAACATCGCCTACGGTTGCAAGATTCTGAAGATCCTCAGCCGGAATCTCTACGGAATACTCGTCCTCTAAAGCCATAACAAGCTCAAACAGGTCTAAGGAATCTGCGCCAAGATCCTCTTTGAAAGAAGAAGCCTCTGTGATGGAATCAGCATCCACGCTCAACTGTTCTGCAATAATTTCTTTCATTTTCTCTAACATCTTTTCAATCTCCTTTTTAAATGAATTTTCTTTCTGTGATACCACTTTGTATCATCACAGTTCTTATATTTTATCAAAAATTGGAATAATGTACATAAGTTTTGATATATATTTTTCCGTTACCACTCCATGAGGGCTGCTCCCCATGTAAGACCTGCGCCAAAACCGGCCATAACAATCTTATCTCCGCGTTTAAGCCGTCCGTCACGGTGCATCTCATCTAAGAGAATCGGTATCGAAGCCGCTGATGTATTGCCATACTGCTCAATATTGACCGGAATCTTTTCCATAGGTACCTTAAGACGTCTTGATGCGGCCTCAAGAATACGAATATTAGCCTGATGAAGAAGATAATGCGAAACATCTTCTTTATCTGTCTCTGTCACATCAAGAATCTCATTTACAATCTCAGGTACTTTTTTGACTGCAAATTTGAAGACTTCCTGGCCGTCCATCTGCATGAAACCAAGCTCTGGTTTTCCACCTGTCAGGCAGTTCTTAAGACTTCTTGCCTGGCAGTAAAGAACGTCATTCTTCGTTCCGTCACTGCCGACTAGGGTCTTCACCACACCTGTCTCATCTGCCCTCACGACTGCCGCACCCGCACCGTCACCAAACAGAATGCATGATCCTCTATCTGTCCAGTCAAGAACCTTGCTGAGCGTCTCGGCACCGATGATAAGTGCGGTTTTGTAGATACCTGCCTGAATGAATCCCTGAACGATATGCAGTGCATAAATAAATCCAGAACAAGCCGCTGTGATATCAAATACCACTGCATTTTTAGCTCCCACTGCTCCCTGCACGTCCGCAGCAGCACTTGGGAAAGCCCGATCCGGTGAAGATGTCGCCACAATCACGATCTCTATCTCTTCCGCAGAAATGCCTGCGTCAGCGATCGCACGCTTTGCCGCCTCTATCGCCAGATCTGATGTTCCCTCATCTGTGGATACATGTCTGGCTCCTATACCGGTCCGCTCACGGATCCAGGCATCATCTGTATCAAGGAACTTCATCAGATCCTGATTCGTCACAACCTGCTCTGGTGCATATGCACCAATTCCTATGATTCTAGCTGTCATTTTCTTTGTTTATCTCCGCTTCCTCTGTAAAAATACTTTTATTTTCAAATGTTTTGATATTCAAACTATTTTAGAGTGTAGCGAATATTTACATGTTTGTCAAGAGAAAATATTCAGATTTAGGTCAGGGCGGTGCCTGTAATCTGGTCAACGTGATGATATGACCAAGAGTTTTTAATTTGATGTGGTGCCATATAGCAAAATCAGGATACCAAGTCTTTTGTTTTAGTTGTATAATTAAAAATAAACTGCTTATTCAGCCAGTTTTACCATTTTAGATAAGGAGGATCTTTTTATGCAGAGTATTCTTGTATGTGATGATGATAAACAGATCGTTGAAGCGATTGATATATATCTAACCGGTGAGGGTTTTGAAGTTATCAAGGCCTATGACGGTGCCGAGGCCCTGGAGCTTCTTAAGACTCATACCGTCAACCTGATGATTCTGGACGTGATGATGCCTGGACTTGACGGTATTCGCACCACTCTCAAAGTGCGTGAAACTAGCAGCATCCCGATTATTATTCTTTCTGCCAAATCAGAGGATACAGATAAGATTTTGGGGCTTAATATCGGTGCGGATGACTACATCACGAAGCCGTTTAACCCTCTTGAACTGGTGGCAAGGGTCAAATCCCAGCTTCGCCGTTATACACAGCTTGGAAATATGAACAATCAGCTCGGAAACCACGTATTCAAGTGCGGCGGGCTCCAGATCAATGATGAAAATAAGGAAGTCACGGTTGACGGTGAGCTCATCAAACTCACGCCTATCGAGTACAATATTCTTCTTCTTCTCGTCAAAAATGCCGGAAAAGTATTTTCCATCGACCAGATCTATGAAGCAATATGGAATGAGGAAGCGATCGGTGCAGACAATACTGTTGCCGTGCACATCCGTCATATCAGAGAAAAAATCGAGATTAATCCGCGTGAACCACGCTACCTTAAGGTTGTATGGGGCGTTGGATACAAGATTGAGAAACAGTAAATATAGCCGAGGTCAAAATTAATGAAAAATATCTACCATATACCTATGCAGGTTCAAAAATGGATAGCCAGTGCTTCACACTTTTTTTCCCTGATTCTTGGACTTATCGGCATAAGTCTCATGTACATTCACGGTAATTTTGGGCTGGGACTGATGGGCATAAGCTCGGTTCCCTACGAAAACACAGCCGAGTTCAGTGAACAATTTAACAGCGATTTGAGTGATATATTTACCTATATAGAATATCAGGACGTGTTTGGCAGTGAAAGCTCCATAGATCTGTCCCGCCGTGTTCTTCGGATGACTTTTGGTCCCAGTGAAACAGAGAACTTTTCACTGGCATCACTTATCTCATATCTCGAATCTATGGGATACCAGCTCGATGATGACTTTAACTGTCAGAAAGTATCAAAACCTTCTGACGGTGCAAAGAGCCGTGATGGATATGTCGAATGGTCAGTTACTGAACCTAAGCATGTATACAACTACCGCTCTTTAGATGCCAAACGAAACTCTCTTGAAGAAGCGGCTGTCGAAATCATGGATATCCTGCACCGCTACTATACGGTTCACAACAGATTCATGGCAAATCCGTCTAACCTGCACTTTAAAATCTGTTATACAGATCCTGATTCTGTGGACGATTCAGAGGCAGATGTCAGTGCAAAATCAGGTGGAAATACCGATTCTGTATCAGATGCTGAGACGACCGTATTTACCAACACTGAGTCACTGACTCCTGAAAATATCAAGGAATATGGCCGTTTTGCCTATCTTCCGGGCAATTCTGTTTTCTATGATACAAACATGAACTCCATTCCTCTAAGCAGTATCTCCGCACTTGCATCAAATAATCCTTATGACGGCAATGACTACTATCTGCTTATAGGAATCGATACCAAATATCCAGTTAATGACCTCTACTCGCAGGCACAAAAAGCGTATCTGCATCGCCAGCATCTGTATCTGAGTGGATTTGCACTGACAATTTTTGCTTCCATCGGACTGATAATCAGCTTCTTATTCCTATTTCGGGTATCCGGCTACAAGAACTTTAAAAGTTTCGATGTCACCCTTCACGGCTTCGATAAGAGCAGTACTGAGACCGGCATAGTATTCTTTATAGCCATGACAGGTATTGCACTGGTAGTAAATGACCAAATACTCGGACGAATCATGCATCTGGTCATACCGTCACAGTATTGGTATTTTTCAGACCAGAGTCTCATGGCGATGATACTTTATCTGGGCGGCATTTTACTCTTTTTCAGTCTTCTTAGGCGTTACCGTGCAGCCACCATATGGTCATCCAGCCTGATTTATAAGACCAAGAAGAAAATGGCGATTTTAAAGACACGCCAGAACTTTAAGAGCCGTTTAGGAAGCCTTTTTATCCTCTTCCTTGTGTTCGATACGGTGCTTATCAGCCTTGTTTGGTACTTCTTAGATCGGGTATATGCCGGCAAATATGTCATATATATTCTGACAGGACTGACTGTGCTTGTGTTTCTTCTCTTCAATCTGTGGATTTTCTATATACTATACAGACAGGCATGCGAGCAGGAAACCATACGTGACGCCATAGGTAAGCTCTCCGCCGGTGAGACCAGCTACCAGCTTGATCTGGATGAATTTGACGGTCCGGAGTTTGAACTTGCTGAGGGACTCAACAATATCAGTGCCGGTCTTGAGACTGCACTTCAGGAGAAAATGAAGAGCGAACGCTTAAAAACCAACCTGATTACCAACGTTTCGCACGATATCAAGACTCCGCTCACATCTATCATAAATTATGTAAATCTGATGAAGCGTGAGCACATCGAGGATGCCAGAATAAATGCTTATCTTGATGTGTTGGATCAGAAATCTCAGCGACTTAAGACACTTATCGAAGACTTAGTTGAGGCTTCTAAAGCCAGTTCGGGCAATGTGAAGATGGAATTCACGGATATAGACCTTGTTCAGATGGCATTTCAGACCAATGGTGAATTCGAAGAAAAACTTGATGCCAGAAACCTGAAACTTATCATCAATGCACCAAAAGAACCGCTTATGATACGAGCCGACGGACGCCATCTGTGGCGCATTCTTGAAAACCTTTATAACAATGTCTGCAAATATGCCCTAGAGGGAAGCCGTGTCTACGTAGACATAGCAAAAATTCCCGGAAATCCGGAAACCGAATCCCCGGATCAGGCAGTATTTATCATCAAAAATATCTCTGCAAACCCGCTGAATATAAGTGCCAGTGAGCTGACCGAACGATTCGTTCGCGGTGATGTAGCCAGAACCACGGAAGGAAGTGGACTGGGACTTTCGATAGCTAAAGACCTGACAGAACTTCAAAAAGGACATTTTAGTCTCTACATCGACGGAGATCTTTTTAAGGCTCAGGTGGCATTTGATGTTGTTGAGAAAATTCATATTGATGAAGAAGTACAGACGTTAGAAGACGCAGAGAAAAGTGATGAAATAACGTTAATGAATACAAGAAATGTTTAAAGGAGCTACTATGAAACGCCATTATGTTATGATCGCAGCTTTTTTTGCCTGTATACTTGCTCCAAATCTCCTGTTTCCGATACTAAGGACAGATGCAGACGAGACAACAGGCGAAAACCGCAATCTTGCCTCATTTCCAACGCTGACTCTTGAAAATATCGATACATTTCCGTCAGCGGTTGAAGACTATATTGACGACCACGCGGCATTCCGCAACAGATTTTTGAGCCTTAACGCACGTGTAAATTTAGAGTTATTTGATCTCGGAGATTCAAGAGATGTAATCACCGGAACGGATGGCTGGTATTTCTATACACAGGGAAGTTCTGTAGAAGATTTTCTCGGAACCAACCGTTTTTCAGCCGAAGAACTTAAGATTTTTGCAGACAAATTGCAAGCTGTTCACGATGCATGGAAGGAAAAAGGCACAGATTTTATATTTGTATGTGCACCAAATAAAGAAGGGATATACAGCGAATATCTTCCGGCCGGATTCCACGAACCAAACGGCCCCACAAAAAGAAGTGAACTGATTGAATATCTTAGGACCAATACGGATGTTACTATAGTGGACCCATATCCCGAGCTTAAGAATCGACGTGATTATCAGTGGTATTTTAAGACCGATACGCACTGGAATGATGCGGCCGGATTTCTGGTCTCAGAGCAGATCATAGGTGCCGTCTGTGGCACTGTGACTCCGATTGAAGATGTAACAGTCACATATGAACCTCGTGAAACCGGTGACCTGGCAAATCTGTTTCATATGCCACAGTCCATGTGTGATGACACCAAGGCAGTCATATCTGGATACTTAGACAACGTGACCATAAGTTATGATGATGCATCAGCTGACGGAAATATCGCCCATATATCTGCAGAAAATGCACCTGATAAGCGTCGCATTGCCATCTACCGTGATTCTTTTGGAATTGCTCTGCTTGCCGGCCTATCCAAATACTTCGCATATTCAGATTACTACCACTGGCAGGCATTTGAAGCGGAGTTTTTTGAAGAGAAAAAGCCGGATGTTCTCGTATATGAAGTTGTAGAAAGAGAACTTGGGAGAATGTCAGAAGACTTGGATAAGCTGATGCCGAAGTAAAAACACGAAATTGGGGTTACAGTTTCATTTAAGCCTCGTCAGGCAGGAACGAATTCAATGAATATTCCTAAAATCGTAAAAATCGGCTGGAAAGCACTGGGCGATTTTCGCGGGTTTAAAAAAGAGATGATATAAAATGATTGAAAAACTGGTAAAGAAATATCGGGGTCAAAAACATTTGACCCCGATATTTCTTTAATGCGTTCTAAGATAGTAATTTGTCTCAAAATCGTCTGTCTTCACTTTTTCTTCATATGTGTTGTTTTGCATATATTTTGATGTAAACTTGCCCTTGGTAGCTTCTATATCGTAGCTGTTTCCATCTATATTGACTCTAATCCAGCTGTGTCCACTGCCATTTAATTTACCGACTATAATTCTTGCATCAAGTCCTATGTATTTGGCTAAAATATAATATAAGTTGCAGAATTCTGAGCATACACCACTGTTTACACTTAATTTCTCATAAAAAGTCACGGTTGATGTGGCATTTATATTGCTATAGTGCTGGTCATAAGTAAGATTATCCATAACAAAGTCCATCAGATAATACATCTTATCTTCGTCATTCATACCAGTCGTTTCTTCGCTTGCCTCGTGACAAAGATTATATAACGTGTCTACACCTGCTATGTTTCTGTTTATAAAGTCCTCATCCTTATTTGTATCAAACCTCGGGTAAAAAGTACAGTCTGTAGCTGATTTTACAATAGCACTCCTCAAGAAACTTGGCTGATCGTATATCTCAGGAACATTGGGGATGGTAAAAACTACATTGTTGCTGTTATCCGTCACACAGTATGTTGTTGACTGAATATACATACTTCTGATAACTTCATTGTCTATATGCGAATAGATATCGTTAATTTCGTCATTTAATGTCACGTCTGCAAATGCTGACATGGTAAATGCGTTAAATGCGAGAGAAAATGCAACCACGCTGACCAATATGCGTTTTAAAAAGCTCTTCATACTTGCTCCTTTCCGTTGGGTTCGTGACTTCACAGTTAATCAATCTACAGTTCCTTCTTGACAAGCTCCAACGCTGATGCTATAACGGCATCCATATCATAATATTTATACTCTCCAAGGCGGCCACCGAAGATAACCTTGTCTTCCTTGTCAGCCAGCTCTTTGTACTTCTCATAAAGAGCACCATTCTTAGCATCATTGACCGGATAATACGGCTCATCTCCCGGTTTCCACTCAGAGCTGTACTCTCGGCTGATGACTGTCTTTGGAAGATCATTTCCGTCAGCGTCCTTGCCAAATTCAAACCATTTATGCTCGATGATACGCGTCCAAGGTGTCTCTGCGTCAGTATAATTAACCGCTGCATTGCCCTGAAAATTCGGTTTATCGAGCACTTCCGTGTCAAAACGCACCGAACGGTACTCTAAAACTCCCAGCGAATACTCGAAATACGCATCAATCGCACCGGTATAGACTACCTTATCAGCCATCGCATCCCAGGTTGCCTTACTCTCAAAATAGTCTTCATTCAGGCGAACCTCGATGCCTTCTAGCATGTTGGCAACCATCTTCGTATATCCGCCTATCGGGATTCCCTGATAAAGTGCGTTGAAATAATTGTTGTCAAATGTCAGGCGAACCGGAAGACGCTTGATGATAAATGACGGAAGATCCTTGCACTCTCTTTCCCACTGTTTCTGGGTATATCCCTTGATAAGCTTCTCATAAATATCGGTACCAACAAGACTTATTGCCTGTTCTTCCAAGTTCCCTGGCTCCGTGATGCCTGCTGTCTTTCGCTGTTCTTCAATCTTAGCAGCCGCCTCCTCAGGCGTCACCACCCCCCACATCTTATTAAATGTGTACATGTTGAATGGCAGTGAATACAACTCGCCATGATAATTAGCCACCGGTGAATTAGTAAATCTGTTGAATTCGGCAAACTGGTTTACATAATTCCAAACTTCTCGATTATTCGTATGGAAAATATGGGCACCATACTTGTGAACCTGAATTCCCTCAATCGGCTCGGTATATACATTGCCGGCAATATTCGGTCGACGGTCAATAACCAGAACCTTCTTTCCGACCTTCTTCGCCTCATGTGCAAAGACGGCACCGTATAAACCGGCACCAACTATCAGATAATCGTACATAATAAAATCTCCTCGTAGCAAGTACGTGTTTCTACTGTATAATCATAATACGTTCTCTATAAAATAATACTTCCCACAATCTCGACTCCCTGTTCGTCGATCGCCTTTATCTCTTCTTTTATCTTGTTAAGTGCTGAAATCTCTCTCTGCTCTACCAGGATAACTGCGTCGATACCATCTTTTAACTTGCGTACCGTGTCTACAGATTCTGTCAGATCTTCGCCTACAAGAATATGGTTCTGTGGCAGATTGGCTGCCAGCAGTTTCTGCACCTTTTCGAGCTGTGTTTTATCTATATTGCCTGTGAGAAGCACCTTGCTTCCTGAGTTTATCTTGCGTTCTGCAGTCAGGGCAATTCTTAAAGCTACTTCTTCGTCGCTTCTATCACTGCCATTTTCTAATTTTAACAGCCACTTATCGATTCCTGAGAATAATTTCTTTTTGGACAAGCGTTTCGGGAATACTCCAAGTACATTGATGCCGTAGATTGTACTCATCTCATCAGACTCATGCAATCTTCCTTTTAAGATATAATATCCGCAGTAAAAACCGCCAGCCACGAAGATTCCAAGTATAAGGCCTATAAGTGCAAATTTGATGCCATTTTGAAGTGTTTCTTTTTTAGAAATGCCTTCCGGCATTGTCGGCTCTTCCAGATCATTTAAAGCTTTTTCCTTATCCTTCAGTGCATTCTGAAGTGATGTTATGCCGTCGCTTACACTTTTTTGTTTATCTGAAAGACTCTGATTCATTATCTGAGTAGTAGTCCTGTTGAGGAACTCTACCGTATGTGTGCCAACTTTGCTGTCTATATCCAGCTTTTGTGACAGAATCTGCTGCATCAGTTCCTCTAATATATGATCGGCAAATTCTGCTGTGTCTCCTGCTACGGACAAACTTATAACATTGCTGTTATAATCAGCGTCTATAGAAATCAGCTCATCCAGATAATTCTTCTCGATCCCAAGTTCAGAGCTCAGTTTATCCATATCTACGCGATTCTTGATTCCCTGTGCATAGAGCTTGACATAGCTGTCTGTCTCGTCGAAATTTTTAATTTCCAGGCCGGTATTGGCATCCGGCACCTTTACCAATATGTCAACCTTCGCGTTCCACTGCTCAAAAGGATCGATCTTCATAAGTAAAGAATTTTCCTGATATTTATTTTGTGCATCTATAGATTTCTTAAGCGTCTCCATATCGCGCTCATAACCAGATTTTTTGATCTCATATGCACCTTTGTCAAATTCATACTGCTTCTTAGTTTCTTCATAAGCGGTGTTATCAAGACGCACTCTCATGCCTGATACTACTTTGTATCCGCCAAGCACCAGAGCACCACAAAGTGCTGCCAGTATAAACACTCTCCATCTACGTAAAAGATAAAACAGCAGATTGATTAAATCAATCTCCATATCGTCCTGTTCCATGGTTCTTCTCTGTTCCATAATTCTTAATTTCTCCTGTTTCTATCTGGAGCCCTTTCCCAAGATCACGACAATCACCGTCTTAAGCAGTATCTTGATATCTTTAAGAATACTCCAATTATCTATATATTGCATATCAAGCTTCACAACTTCATCAAAGTCTTTAATATCGCTTCGTCCGCTTATCTGCCAAAGGCCGGTAAGACCGGGCGTCATGCTGAGTCTGCACTTGTGCTTAGCCTCATATTGCTCAAACTCATCCACTGTCGGCGGACGGGTTCCAACAAGGCTCATATCACCTCTAAGTACATTCCAAAACTGCGGCAGCTCATCGATACTTGTCTTTCTTATGAACTTGCCGACCCTGGTAATGCGTGGGTCATCCTGCATCTTGAACATAAGGCCATTTACCTCATTCTTGGCCATCAGTTCTTTCTTCCTTTGCTCCGCATCCTGGTACATGGAACGGAATTTATAAAATGTGAATTTTCTTCCGTTCTTGCCGACACGTGTCTGCCCAAAGAAAACCGGCCCCGGTGATTCCAACTTGATGGCCGGTGCTACAAATATCGTAGCTATCGCCAGAATAACCATACCAACAAGACTTCCGCACACATCAAGACATCTCTTTGCCAAGAGTTGTCTCATAGAGAAAATATTTCTTGTAAACGTAACTGTGGCATATTTGCCAACACGGTTTAATTTCTTCAGTCCGTGAATATTCAAATCGAAAATATCTATATTCACATCGACAATCACACCCATGATCTCCAGTTCCTGAATCAGGGCTTCTATCTGTTGTCCATGTTTTCTTTCATCATCTACAATAAAGACTTCATCCACATCATGGTGGATCACATAATCCAGAAACTCATCCGGGCCTGCCACTACCGGGATATCTTCAAACGAACCCTCGCTCCCGTCTCCGTCTAAGTATACAATTCCGCTTAATTTTCTTGTCCATTCGTTGTAAGATACTATATTTTCAACAGTTTCTTGCACACGACTCTTTACCGTCAGCAACAGCAACTTGTTGCTGTATTTGCTCTTTTGGTAAAAACGCAGCAGCACCTCTTTTAAAATAAGATTTGCTACATACGTCAAAACGATATCAATGACGATAAGATAACATAAAAGAAGTCTTGAAAGAGTACCTGCCTGGTGTTCTAAATATAAAAGAACAACCAGCAACATGGAAAAGAACAACTTTTCCTTAAGAAGTACAATTAATTCGTCTAATTTCCCGCGTGTAAAGAAATGATGTCCGGAATCGCTTATAAAATAACTTATGAAGCAAACTACTATAATCAATCCTATCTGTGAAGATTGATCATAGTCTTTAGATATCCCCCAAATCTTATGATATCGTATCCAGAATGCAAACACTGAGCTAAGCAGCAATGTCAGTATGTCTACTGTCAATATCACCGCGTGATCTACTATTCGCCTTTTTTCATACATTATTGATAGTTCCTCTTTTTGGCATATACTTCCTAAAGTTTATCATACCATTACTTAATGGTCAATTGAATGATTGCGTTTTATTTACTCCAGAAGTGTTATCAGATGCAAAAACATTTTTAGAGTAAAAAACAGCAGGTCTCCATTTCGGGAAACCTGCCATTGTCAAGACTCGCTCGCGAGTCTTTGCATTAATTCTTATGAACTAATGTAAACACTGCATTACCAGGCATCGTTACGTTAACTGTATTGGTTGCGTAATCTACGCCATTAACAGCTGCCAACTCCCAAGCATGAGTTGTCTCATCATAGTAGTACAGCTGTACATTCTGTGCATTACCAAGAGCAGCAAGTTCAATATTGACCGTTACCTTCTCTTTGGTCACTGCACCGGTTGCATCGGTTGCCATCAGCTGCTGTGCCGGCATGAGCGGAGAATATCCAACCATAGCCGGATCACCCGTTACACGGTAAAGCTGCACACCTGCATTGATCTCAAATACCTTCTCAGCAACACACCAGTTGTTGTTGTCCTTGATCTGCTGATCAGATGCAAAACCAACTGAATAGCTCTTTTCAGAACCACCTTCTGTAGTGGTAGTGCTCGTACGTACGGTAATACCGTTTGAACCATTCTGTCCGTTGTTCTTTACTCCTGTTACTGTCTTGTTCGTAATCGTTCCGTTGTCTACATTCAGACCGGCCGCCGATTTCGAAGAGCGTCCGCCTGAGCTGCTAGAACTGCTAGAGTGGCTGACGTTTACGTTGGTGTTTGGGCTCGCTGCCATTGCCAGTGTACCCGGTACCGCCATGACTGCTGCTGCAATCATAAGTGCTGCATACTTTTTCTTAATCATACCTTACCATCCTTTCCAGACTTAAGAGATTTTCTCTCAGCCGCATTCTTTATAAAAAAGATTGATAACAATCTCTTTTAACTGCTCCATATCCGGATAAAACTCTTCGAATTTTCCCTGATAAATCTCACCGGACAACTCAATAAAATCATCGTCTCCCATATTTTGAGGACTGTTAAGCATCGCAAGTGCCATATCCATATACTGATCCTTCGCCATATTGGTGATAGCCTTCTCCTGAATGCCATTTACCAGACGTGTGATTGTGGAAGGATCTTCTTCCTGGCTCTCTTTTGCCTTTTGAATCAATGACTTTAAATACCCCTTCTGACGATGTAGACGCACGGTTGCAGAACCTTCTTCATCTACATCACGAAAACGCACATATTTTTCTGTCAGTTCTCCTGTCAGTGTGACAGTCTCTCCCAGCTTAAAATCCTCCGGATACTTGTTCGTTACCATCTCGTCTTCTACCGTAATCTGTACTCCGCCGACCATATCGTTGAAATAAGGAATAGAATCCATATTTATTGCAAAATATCCGTCTATTTTAAGACCAAACAAAAGCTTTGACAGTGCTTCCTCCGTCAATTCACAGCTTCCCTCTCGCCCATCTCCAAACGCATACGCCAGTGTCAGCTGCTGTGTTTCAGTCCCAAGCGAATTACCAAAATAATCAAATACCTCGATCTCTGTCATCGTATTTCTTGGAATCAGCAGGATCTGAGCTTCATCCATAGCGGCGTCCTGAGCAACCAGAAAGATCGCATCCGCATCTCCGCCTTTTCCTGAAACATTCTGTGCCTCCATCTCGCCTTTGGTATCGACACCCATACAGAGAATCGCCCGCATTGCTGTATTACGACGATAGCGTTTTCCGTTTAAGGTAAGAATTCCATTTTCCTCATCTTCCCTAGCCTGCTTTTCCTGTCTTGAGCGGGCCTCAATCTCACGAACCGCCGCTTCTCTTTCTTCATACCTGTGGTAGGTATAAACTCCAAACCACACGCAGGCGATAACTAGTACGATTCCGATAATAAGGCGAATTATTCTGTGCTTTTTCATTCATCTGACTCTTTTTCATAATATTTCGAATATTTGGAATATTTTCCATAATAGCGGTGATAATAGCCGGTACTTTCCATATCAACACGGTTCAAGACAACTCCGAGAATTCGGCATCCGGTTCTTTCCAGCTGTTTCTTTGTCCTCTGCACCAGACGGTAACTGAGGCCTCCGCTCTCTACCACTATGACAGCACCATCACAACGCTGTGCAATGATTGCCCCATCGATAACGCTGCCGATCGGTGGTGTATCGATGATAACCGTATCATACTCATTTCTGGCCCATTCAATAAGTTCGGCAAATGCCTCTTCTCCCAGAAGTTCTGCCGGGTTTGGTGCCATCGGTCCCGAGAAAATCATATCCAGATTGGATAAATCTGTGTGGTTTATCACCTGCGAAAGATATTTCTGCCCCGTCAGATACTGAGTAAGTCCGTAAACCTGTCCTTCTATCTCAAAACGTGACGTCAGCACTGATTTGCGAATGTCCGCATCTATAAACAGGACTCTTCTCCCCATCTGTGCCATACTGATCGCAAGCTGCGAAGAAGTCTCACTTTTCCCCTCATCCGGCATCGTGCTGGTTAACATAATAACTTTAAGTCCACTTCCCGAAAACTGGATGTTTGTACGGAGTGTTTTCATAGCTTCGTCATATTGATAATCTTTTTTGCCATCTTGTACAAGATGAACTATCTGATTCTGCCCTGTCATACTCCCCTACCTTTCTTCCTCTTTATTCTTCAGTGCACCAAATGGAGAAATCACATCCCAGAGATTGTATCCGCGTTTTACACGCTTCTCGCCTCTTCCATGAATCTTGCTGTCCGGAATCACCGCCAGTACCGGTAATTCCAGATACTTCTCCACATCATCTTCCGACTTGATCGTATCATTTAAGATAACAGTCAGAGTGATATAACCGCATACCAGAACTGCTGCTATAAGTCCACCTATGGCTGCATTCTTCGTGTTGCTCGGACTAGTCTTTTTGGTAGCCACCTCACCACTCTCAATTAGTTTCGGCGGGGTCATCTCCATGATCTCTCCGACATAATCCGAGGCAACCTTAGCTGTCATATCTACAATCTCTTTTGCCAATTCTGCGTCCGGATCGGTTGCCGATATACTTAAAATACGTGTATCACTTGGATTCTCCACCTCCAGTTTTGTCACCAGTTCCTTGTAATCAATATCTAGGTGAAGCTTATCCACGACTTCCTGCATAACCGATCGTCCTGTGATGATCGTCTTATAATCCTTTGTAAGCTGCGTTCCTATCTGCAGATCCGCTAAAGATGTCAGTGTCGTCTCCTTTGACAAAACGTATATCTTAGCGGTAGATGTGTACTGCGGTGTCAGAAAGAAATAGCTGTACGCACCTCCTATGGCCCCTCCTAAAACAATAGCACCAATGATGATCCAGATTCTTCGAAGAAGTGCATAAAAAATCTCTCCGAGATCAATGACATACTCATCATCAAGGTCTTGTGTCTGATTTTGTTTTTTTTCCATACCCACCTGTGTTCCTTTTTCCTCTTTATTTTTCTCTACCTATTTCTCATGCGTCACTATCTTTGCCGGATTTTCTTCTGAAAGTCTCCTTGCAAGCTCCACTCCGCCTTTTTTGCGAATCCAGTCCAATGCCCGTTCACTGTCAGGTGCACGATGATCGATGCCGTGCATATCTGTTCCAAGAAAATGAATATGCCCTTCAAGAAGTGTCCTGCGACACCAATCGCATTCAGCCCTCTGCCTAAGATTCCAGAAATGCCCCGAGTCCAAAAGACTTCCATAATTCATCTGAAGATATGCCCCTTCATTCTTAAGTTCTGTCAGAGAGCCTGCTTTTCTGAGGCACTGATATCTCTCTATATGTGCCAATACCGGTTTGTAACCGGCCAGCGTCAGTTTTCGGACTGCTCCACGTATCTGACTCCACGGAGACATCGGCAGGAATTCGGTAAGTACATAGTGGCTTTCTGCCATCGTAAGCAGCTCTCCTGCCTGAAGCATCTCTGTCATACCATCAAAATACTGAATTTCCTGTCCTGAATAGATTCTAAGTGCTAACTGCTCCTTTTCAAGCTCTTTTTCAAGCTTCTTAATCAGCTCCTTTATCTCATCAGGCCTTGTCTGCCAGCGATGCTTCATATAATGTGACGTCGCAATCACTGCACGCACACCCTGCCGGTATGACTCCTTAAGCATCTTTAAGCTGGTTTCCATATCCTGTGCTCCATCATCTATCCCGGGAAGTATATGCGAATGAATATCTATTACACCCGCCTTAGCCTGTTCCCGTTCTTCGGCATCAATTCGCTGTCTTTTCAACATTTTCATGTTCTCCTTTTGACATTCCCATCTGATCATATGAACGATGTCGAGATAAATATCGAATCAAGTTCATCATATCATAAATCAAATAAATAAGCACCGCCCCCCCCATTTTTCGTCATTCTGCAAAACGTTTATTTTTTCACGTTTTTTTTCTTTGGTTTTATATGTTTATATTTCACATTTTTACCAATACTTTTTTGGCGATATTGTTTACTTTTATGATTTTTGTGGTAAATCCAGCCACACATTGCACAAATACAGTTTGCACCAACACAGTCCTCTCTACCCTTTTTCAGAGACATGGATCAGTTCTTCTCTCATAAACTCCAACAGTTCTGCTGCTGCCGGCGACTGCATTTTTCGTGTCGGGGCGGCGATACCGATCTCAAACGCTGCAGGCACGTCAAGCGGCAGTGTCACAACCGGTCCTTCCCATTGTCTTGACAGAATGCGGTTGATAAGTGCAACTCCCATTCCTGCAGCGACCATAGTCCATGCTGCCGGAACGTCAGAAGTCGAGGCACAGACACGAGGCGTGATGTGGTACTTCGTAAGAAGCCTTGAATTGTCTGTGTCCATGTTGGGATGAATGGAAATATAGTTTTCATCTGCAAGGGCCTCTATCGGATATATACCTTTTTCTACCATCTGATGAGACTGTGGAACCCAGACGCAGATCGTATCTTCACAAAGCGGAATAAATGCATCGATTCCGTCTCGGCGGCTGACTATGCAGAAATCAAGACTCTGCTCTTTAAGAAGTCCACATAGATGAGAGCTGGTTCCCTCAACCAGCCGAACGGAAATCCCAGGGTGTAGTGCCTGAAATTCCATGATAAGGCGGGCCAAAACCGGATAATATGGACTGTAAGCGGTGCCGATGGTCACAGAACCCGTTTCATGACCACAGATACGCGACGCAGTCTGTTCAATCTGATTCTGTGTATGAATCAATTTTCTAAATAATGGCATCAAAAGCTGA
Organism: bacterium; assembly: GCA_963657995.1. Lineage (GTDB taxonomy): Bacteria > Bacillota > Clostridia > Lachnospirales > Lachnospiraceae > Otoolea. The sequence goes on along the minus strand of CAVKOQ010000002.1, from coordinate 20,870 downwards.
CATTCATCTGTCGGGAAAACTCCGTTTTTTTTGCGTACCAGAAGTGAAAAGCCAAGAGCTTTCTCAAGTGAGGCAACCGCACGACTTACTCCCGATGGTGTGTAATCAAGTTCAACTGCCGCTGCACTCAGGCTGCCGGTTTCGATGGCTGTTATCAGGGCTTTATATTTGTCTGTATCCATAGTGATACCTCCTCTTTGATAGCGGTTGTACATATCGTTTATATGTATTGATTATATATATGAGATGATACGTTATCTATGAGTAAAATGCAAAGATAAAGTGAAAAATAAGCACTGTTCACAAACATGAAAGTGCTTTATAATGTCAGCGATAGAAAAAAGTTTTTTCAGAATACATATATAGATTCTGGAAATAGATTGCTTTAGAAAATTGTCAGATATCAGAGGAGGTAAATATGACCAGAAAACAGAGCGAACAGCTGCTTGCCGCAGTCATCATCGCCAGAAGTACTTCTTATATATTTTCTAAGATGGCTATGAATTCATTGCAGCCATTTAATCTGCTCTCAGTACGATTCCTGTTAGCTACGATTATTTTAGTCATATTATTCCACAAGAAACTGCTGACCATTGATAGGAATACATTTTTAGGCGGAGCTATCATGGGAAGTATTTTTACGCTAGTTATGGCGATGGAAATGTTCGGACTTCGTAAAACCGATACAGCGACTACTTCTTTTATTGAAAATTCAGCGGTTGCGTTTGTACCCATCTTGGAGGGTATTCTGCTAAGGAAATTCCCTGAAAAGCGTACAATTATAAGCGTAGTTCTGGCACTTACAGGAATCGGCTTCCTGACACTTGGAAAGAGCGGTGGCCTGCTTCGCCCGGGCAGTCTGTATCTTTTGATGGCAGCATTATTTTATGCAACTGCTATTATCACAACAGGTTATTTTTCAAAGAAATATGATCCGCTTTTGCTTGGAATCGTCCAGGTAGGCACGATGGGTGTGTGGACACTTCTGGCATCACTTCTTATGGAGCAGACAAGACTTCCTAATACCGGTGCCGAGTGGGCTATGATAGGCACTCTGGCAGTCGTAGGAAGCTGCTTTGGATTCACACTCCAGCCGGTGGCCCAACGCGGTACCACGGCAGAAGTGGCTGGCATGATGTGTGCCATCAACCCGATGAGTGCCTCAATTCTTGGCACACTGGTTCTTCACGAGCAGATGACAAGTTCCAAACTACTCGGATGCGTGCTGATTATGAGCGGACTGGTGGTTCATTTTGCTCGCAGAGTCAAGAAAGCATAGTTATTTTGCCTTCTTTTGTCAAGACTCGCTTGCGAGTCTTGCACTCCGGATTCGAGTCTGCTTTAGCAATAACTGTGGCAAAATTGCGGCAAGTCTTTACTGATTTTTTCAGTAATGTTATGATGTTTTTATACGTTATAATTGAGGTGATAAGAATGTCACAGTTAATTTATCTGGCAGACGATGAGAAAAATATCCGCGAATTGATTGCGATGTTTTTGAAGCAGGACGGCTATGATGTTGAGACTTTTCCTGATGGCGACAGCCTGGCTATAGCTTGCGAAAACAATTTGCCGGATCTCGTGATTTTAGATATCATGATGCCGGGCACGGACGGACTAATCATCTGTTCGCAATTAAGACAAAAGAATCCAAATCTTCCGATCATCATCGTATCGGCCAAGGACAGTCCCATGGACAGGGTAACCGGACTGACTCTTGGCAGTGATGACTATATGATAAAACCATTCTTACCATTAGAATTGGTCGTCAGAGTGAAGGCACTGCTTCGAAGGAGCAAAAAAGACAGTGAAACAAATGGAATAGAAAATTCGCAGGCCAAAGAAACCGAATTGGAATTTGGCAATCTAAGGTTGTCCGTGAAAATGCGAAAAGCCACCCTTGACGGTGAGGAACTTTCCTTAACTCCCGCGGAATTTGATTTTTTGAGCTATCTCATGCTACATAAAGAGCGAGCCGTCAGCAGAGACGAACTCCTGTCTCACGTCTGGAAGACCGATTGGCAAAGCGATAGCCGTGTAACGGACGATCTGGTAAAAAGACTTCGAAAGAAACTACGCGACCGAAAATGCAACGTAAAAATTGACACAGTATGGGGATATGGATTCCGTTTAAGCATAGAGGACGAATGATGAAAAAACAGCGGATTTTTACAAGAATACTGATTCCAACGATCATTATGCTTCTTCTTGTACCACCTATTTCCTGCGGAATCTTCCATCAGGCAGCCAAAAAATATGCATACATGGAGGCTGAAAAAGAATTAGATGCCATGCAAAAGAATCTGCTTCCTACCATCGAAGAGTGTATGCACGATAACACGCTGGATTCTCCAAGAAAACGAGTTGGTAAATTTGTCAGAGAAGCGGCTGCCATCATCAGTCAGATGAATACGGATGCCACATTTTTCGTATATACAGAAGGAAAAAAATTGGTCTATCCGTATGATGAGAGTGCGAAAGCCGATGTAAAAGAGCTCTCAGATCAGGTTGTGAGCCATATGGACGAATTAACTGATGAAAACAAATTATTGACAGTAACCATGCAAAGAAACGCACTTGAAAAATATCTGGCCAAGATATACCTGGTTCCCGGTGGTTCCAAGGCATTTCACTATATGGTAACTTATTGTCCGACTAACCGAATCCAGACTTGGGTGAATAAGGCATCATGGATGGTATTTGCAACCAGTTTCGGTATTTGCCTTGTTTTGGTCGGAATTTTGTGGATAGCAACGCTCGGAATCACAAAGCCGATAGAACGTCTGTGCAGCGAGGCAAATCGCATTGGAGAGGGGAATTTTGAGCCGATTAAGGAATCTTTTAACATTAAAGAGTTGGAAAGTCTGCGTCTTAGCATGAATCAGATGGCTTATAAGCTTAATCAATCAGACACACAGCAAAAAACCTTTTTTCAAAATGTCTCCCATGACCTTAGAACTCCGCTGATGTCCATCGGTGGATACGCCCAGGGGATTGAGATGGATGTATTTCCTGATTCCAAGCAGGCAGCTCATACAATCATGGAAGAAAGCCAGAGGCTGACTAGCCTTGTGGAAAGCCTTCTGACCCTGTCAAGACTTGAAAACGGGACAACGAAACCGGATTTAAAACCCATGAAACCAGAAACCGCCATCAGACAGTCCATAGAGCGTATGAATGGACTGGCGGTGCAAAAGGGAATAGAATTTATGTGGAATCCTGTAGAAAACGAGCCACATATTCTGGCTGATGAAATGCTGATGGGGAAAATTCTTGATAATCTATTATCCAATGCACTCCGCTACGGAAAACATCAGGTAGCAATCACTGAAATACGGACAAAAAATGAAGTACAAATCAAAGTTTTTGACGATGGTCCGGGAATTGATCCGAAAGATCTGCCACACATTTTTGAACGTTGCTATAAGGGCAAGGATGGAAACTTCGGAATTGGACTTACTATTGTAAAAACTGCGATCACAGGAATGGGCGGACGAATAACTGCTGAAAATGGAAAAGATGTAGGGGCAGTGTTCACCCTACATCTTCCGATTTACGTTTAGTTAACAGAATACTTGCAGTAAGTGCTGTGAATGGTGCTACCGTCACCAGTCCAAAACTTCCTACCATGGTATCAAGAACTTCTGCTGCCACATATTTATAATTCAAAATATGAAGTACCGGAGTTCCCTGAGCCATAAATACCATGAGAAGTGCAACACAGCCGCCAGAATATGCCAGAAGCAATGTGGTTGTCATGGTTCCCATGGCAGCCCTTCCTACATTCATACCTGAAAGAAAGGCTTCCTTCCAACCCATGGAAGGCTTTTTTTCTATTACCTCATTCACGGCCGAGGTAATATCCACTGACAAATCCATCATAGCACCGCTGGCACCGATAAATATACTGCTCATAAAAATCTGTGTCAGGTTCAAGTCCTGATAACCCGCATAGAGCAAAGACTCCGAATTGGCCATAACCGCACCATGTATCTTAAATACATTTGTAAATAATATACCCATGATACAGGTTGTGACAGTTCCCAGCATGGAACCGGATACAGCGGATAGTGTTTTTATGTCCCATCCATATACAAAATAGATAATCATGGCTGTCAAAAGTGCTGTAATAAGAAGCCCCACAGGAACCGGATTGCTGCCTCTAAGATACATAGGTATCAAAATTTTCCATATGGCTAAGATTGTAATCACAAAGGAGAAAACAGCCCGAAAACCGTTCATTCCCGCTATTACAATCAAAAACACGGTAAATAGCACAGCCAGAATCAATTCCTTATCTAATCTGTAATAATCTGACATAGTAATCTTGGTGGGAGCACCGTCATCGTCCATACTGATAACAGCCAGTGCTTTATCCCCTACTTCATAAATCTTATCGGACTCCAGTGAACCGCTCAACATATTGACACCGGACAACTCTTCCCCCTTGAATTTGCCGGTCAAAATCTTTAACTGACAGATCTGCTCACCAGATTGAATCAGTCCTGAGGAATAAACAGCACTCTCATCGGTAGATAAAACCTCCACCTTACAGCGTTCTGCCTCAGTATAGATTACCGCATCCTCATATCCCGTAGGAATGAGCAGCAGGACCAGTATCATAATGATTCCTGCTGCCATAAAAAACAATTCTCTTTTTTTATCAATTGCTCGTAATAATTTCATGGGTCTTATTTCACATCTTTACTATTTAACATCTGTAAGCTCGGCAAGTTTGTTGTAAATGTCGGTATTATCATAATATCCATCAAAGAGTTCCTGTCCAACACCCTGTGCCAATACTTCAACAGGAAGTCCTGTATGTGCGTAGGATGCGAAGTTGATACCAGATTTATTATTCAGGATATGTGTAATAGTAACTGTAAGTGGCTCGTAAGAACCATAGAGAACATACTCTTCCTGGCCAAAGCTGGTTTCTTCTCCGGTACGACTCATGGTAGTATCATAAGCAGTTTTTAATTTTTCATATTCATACTCTGTAAGTACCAGACTTCCGTCATCCTCAGATTCCGGATGTAAATCTGCGCTGTCTTTCTGAGCTGTCTTATCTTCTGTGCCATTTGGTGCCTGAAGGCCGAAGAGTTCTGTGATATCTGTCATAACAGTATCGAAATCTGTTTTGTTCTCCTTGTATCCGGCTACATAATCAGAGTCAAATTTTGCATATGAAATCTTCTGATTAGAGATGTTAGTCAGGAATGTATCATAATCTGTTCCCGCATAACCGATAGTCAGACCACCTGTCTCATGGTCACCTGTTACCAGAATCAATGTCTCATCCGGATGTTCTTTAGCGAAATCTACTGCTACTGCCACTGCATTGTCCAAAGCAATGGTATCTGTCAGAGTAGCTGCCGCATCATTGGCATGGCAGGCCCAGTCAATCTTGCCACCCTCACACATCATGAAGAAACCATTTTCAGAATCTTCCATAACCTCGATACCCTTTGACACATAGTCAGAAAGTGCCCATGCACCATCTTTCAGATCCATGTCATAGCTCATAGCATCGGAATCTGCCAGATTTTCATCAATAATCAGAACTTTTTCATCTGCTGATGTAATTGCTTCAGCTTCTGCCTGTGTCTTAGCTACGGTATAACCTGCCTGTGCTGCTAATTCATAGATATCTGTCTTGTCCTTGTCATTTCCGGTAGGCTTCTTAACTCCTCCGCCCGCAAAGTAATCAAAACCGCTGTTTACCATCTCTTCTGCAATCTCATAATAGTTGTTTCTGGATGCCTGATGGCAATAGAAAGCTGCCGGAGTTGCATGGTTGATATTAACTGATGAGATAATACCAATCTCATAACCTTTCTGTTTCTTAAGCTTCTCTGCGATCGTCTCATAAGATGTAGAACCAGTCTCGTCCATATTGATAGTTCCGCTGTATGTCTTATGTCCTGTAGAAATAGAAGTTGCAGTAGATGCTGAATCCGGGCAGAAGGAAGTACTGTCATAGGTCTGTGCAGAACCTGCTACCGGGAAATTCATCATGGTAAGATTGCTCTTGGACTCTAAAATATCATTGTTATTGGTATCTGCCAATGCACTGAGATAATAATTAGTCAACTGAATCTGTGGATAACTCATACCATCTCCGATAAACAGGAAGATGTATTTTGGTGTTCCTGCTGTTTTTTCCGTCTGTGCTGTGTTTACAGTCTCTGTACCTGTTTCGGCAACGGCCTCAGTGCTTGTCTGTGTTGTTGTAGTATTGCTGCCTGCGCATCCTACCATGCTGCCGCATCCCATAACGGTGGCTAAACAGACTGCTCCAAATTTTTTAAGCTTTTTTCTCATTTTCTCCTCTTTCCGCACAACCCTGTGCATATACTTAATACAGGAGAAATTTTATCATCTCAAAGATCCACAAACTATCAGCAGTAAGTAATGTGAAGGTAATTTCTGTGTAAAATCGTTTTTTCTCTGATTGAACTCTATAAGCAATTGAACTTTGCATTCGAATTAACTTTATATTCGAATCAACCATACTGCGGGAACATGTATTGCCTTGGTAGTATTGCCTTTTATTTTACCTATTTCCTCATCCTTTTTGGTAAAGTGCCAGTTTTTTGTAAGTTTTTCTGTAAACTATTGCAAAAAGCTTATATTGTGTTACAATAAAACGCAAAAAAATAAAAGGGGAGCTAGCGTATGGAAAATATTATTTCAATGATCAACAGTTTTGACGCACTAGTATGGGGCTGGCCGATGATTGTGCTTCTTCTTGGAACACATCTGATCATGACAGTAGCCACCGGAGGAATTCAGCGTAAGATCGGAACAGCGATTAAACTGTCTGTGACGAAGGATACAGAGGCCGAAGGAGAAGTCAGTCAATTTGGTGCACTAGCCACTGCACTGGCATCTACCATTGGAACGGGTAATATAATCGGTGTAGGAACTGCTATTTATCTGGGCGGTCCCGGTGCAGTTCTCTGGTGCTGGCTGACAGGCGTATTCGGAATCGCGACAAAATATGCCGAGTCTCTGATCGCAGTGAAATACAGGGTTATGACACCCGACGGCCGTATGCAAGGCGGTGCCATGTATGCACTCGAAAGAGGCCTTAACATGAGATGGCTTGGACTGATCTTCGCATTCTTTGCTGCATTTGCATCTTTCGGAATCGGATGTGCCACACAGGTAAATGCGATCGCAACAGTGTGCAATGAAAACCTGGGCATCCCAACATGGAGCGTCGGTGGAGCCGTAGCACTCTTCACCGCACTGGTTATTTTCGGTGGAATCAAATCCATTTCCAGAGTTTGCGAGAAACTAGTTCCATTCATGGCACTATTTTACGTAATCGGCTGTGCCGTTATCCTTATAATCAACTTTGATTTCCTAGTTCCGGCAATCAAGACCATCGTAAACCTGGCATTTAAACCAGGTGCAGCCGCAGGCGGACTTACAGGTGGCGGTATCATGCTGGCACTTCATTATGGAGTTGCAAGAGGCCTCTTCTCCAATGAATCCGGTATGGGTTCTGCTCCCATCGCAGCCGCTGCAGCCCAGACAAGAAATCCGGTACGTCAGGCACTTGTATCTTCCACCGGTACATTCTGGGACACCGTCGTCGTATGTGCCATGACCGGTCTTGTTTTAGTAACCAGTATTATGAAGAACCCAGCCATCGATATTGGAAATGTTACCAACGGTGGTGTACTGACCACACTGGCATTTGATCAGATTCCATATATCGGACCTATGATCCTGGTATTCGGCATTATCCTGTTTGCTTATTCTACCGTACTTGGCTGGGCATATTACGGAGAGCGCTGTGTAGAATATTGTTTAGGCAAAAAAGCACTGATTCCGTACAGATTACTGTACGTTTTGGTGGCAGCTATTGCACCTGTCGTAGCACTTGACCTGGTATGGACTATTGCTGATATTCTGAATGCACTGATGGCAATCCCTAATCTGATTGCGGTACTGCTTCTAACTCCGGTAATTATAAAAGAGACAAAGAAGTACATAAACAACCTGGATGCATTTAGTGACGAAAGAGTGCCTGTTATAGACAGACAAAAGAAATGAGTTAGTGTCTAAGCAGAACTTTAGTAATTCATACTAATCTTCCTATACTGACTCCGTGATGTTACAGTCTCCTCTGTAGCACAGAGCTTATCCGCAATGCAGAGAATCACACTCTCCCTATAGCGTGGAGGTGTGATGTTCAGTGGAAACATATGGCGTGCAATCATGTCACGCTCGATTTCTCCCAGAGCAAAATCTCTGGATGCGTTGCACAACGCTTTCTTTGCATGGAGAAAGCCGTGCCAGCGGTGACTTTTGTCCGGCACATGCCAGTCATAGAGAAAATAATCGTGGAGCAGCGCGCCCCGAACCAGGGCACGCTCATCCACCCGGATATGCAGTCGGTCAGCCAGCCAGATACAGGCACAGGCCACTGCGACCGAGTGGTCAAAGACGGATACATTTCCGTGCTGCATAAATTGCTTTTCCAGCTGCATATTGGCAGAAGTGAGAATATCCTTTCCGTGTAACATCAGCTTTTCTTTGTAAATAGAATCCTTCACAGTTTTTCCTTCCCATAAGATAGTGACATGCACTAGGTTTATTCACTGACAACTATTCTAACACGCAGAGATACAGTTATGGTCAAACAAAATTACTAAGTTTAACGCTACATTAATCGTGTCAGGCACCAATGTTTTTTTCTCGCCGCCTTCTTACTTTCGCTTCTTGCTCGTCTATGAATAAATCTGTTAAAGCATCTCCTCTGTCATCATAATAACAAACATTAGACATTGTACGTTTAACCCAATCATAATCAGGATCTTCCATTTTTCTTTCTAAATCTCTTTTATAAATAGGAAATAAAGCATTTATTTCTTCCAGTAAAGCACCTTGTCCTATCATATTTGAAATTGTAGCATCTGTAAATCTAACCATTTCGCCTGTTTCAGGATCGACTAATACAGAAAATTCCTCATCCCATGGTTTAACCCATGTCCATAAATGAAGCATGTCATAATATTCCTGTTCGAAAAGCATCCTTCTTATAACATATAATTTCCCTGTTTTAAAGTCTTTGTATCTACGACCTGGAAATTTATCTTCATCATATCTATAATCTCCATATTTAATATGAGATCTATCACTTTCCCCTTTTTCGGCCTTCGCTTTTTCGATTTGAAATTTTCTTTCAATTCTCTCCGCTGTTATATTTTTTTTATAATGCCCAGTTTTACAATCTTTAAGCCATACTTCTCCTTTATAATCAGTTTCATATGACATCGGATGATTCGTTATCACGTCTCTCATTACACAATGATGGTCATAATACATACCTGATTCAGAATAAAAATTGCGATTCCTATGTGTTGTATCATATATACAATCTTTAGTTCCTTGAATAATAGAACGACCTATACAATAAGTCGCATACAAAATACCAAAGGCTCCCATAAAGCACCCCCATCATTAACCCTTATAGTCATCGCCAAAAAAATCCAAACATAATATCTACTTCTACTTTCCTTTATAGGTTATTATTTCTCCGACCTTGCGTTTTTCTTCTGCATCCTCAATCTGATGAATCAGCTCTATACCTGCAATATAGTCCGGCTGCGAAATATGTTCCATTGATAACACACAATAGATCAGCGTTCTTAATAGTGACAGACACCAATGTCGGCACCAATGTCCACATTAATAATTCCAAATTCTGTTTGCAACATTTTAGCCTTCTCTCTTAAAAGAAACTGCCGCATGTTACTGCGACAGCTCAGCATCTATCAGAAATCGTTTTACATCTTCATCAAATTTTTTTGCCTGTGGACACTTTTCAATAACCATACTCCATTTTTCACATACAGTCGAAATAAGTTCTTCATATGTACTCTTTGCCTTATGTGGTCTGTTTTTTATTTTTATTCCGTGATAATATGGAGCACTTGCAATAATATGCTGCCAAGGATCCTGCAAAACTTCATAATCTTCATATTCATCAAATGCGGCCACGATCCAGGTATCCGATGCATCACAAGGAATTACATAACTCACAGCTAATCCATCCTCTGGAATCAACAACGATTTTATAAAATCTCTTAAAAAATCCGCCCCTGCACCTACCCCTTCTTCATGACATTCACATGGTATACTTACAGGACAGGCATTTTTATCATCTATAATTTTCTTGCATCCAAGTGGATGTGTATCTGGGGGCATATCACAAGATGATCGCTGACAATAGCAATGAATTTCTTTTTCACGTCTTTGAACATCTCCATCCATATGAATAACAAGGAGATCTAATTTAGGAAGTAATGAATTCATATAAATATTTAGTTTCTCTTTATTGTCCTCGCACCATTTCCAGACACCTTTCCAACCATTTCCAAATTTTCCACTCGCATCAGGTTCTGGTTGAATATACTGATAATGGTTTTCTTGATTTGTAATCGTATCAATTACATCCGCTAACAACTCGCAATCACGATAACCTTCTGCAACAATTCCAATTGTTTTAATCACAGATTCGGCACTCCTCCCAGTCTTCCTTCCGTCCATAGTCTTGACAGTGAATATCCTGATTTAATTAAATCCTCAGTAACCTGAATTCTTTGTAAAGATGTATGTCCTGTCTTTCTACTCTTGTTAACTGCAAACAGCCTTATTTTATCATTTGCCAAATCAAGGCCATCCAAAACCAGCGGATTATGAGTTGTTACAAATACCGTCTTATCTTCTTTCAAAATGGTTTTGCAAAACAATCGCGTAGTCTCACGAGCCAATCTCGGATGTATGGCATGATCAAAACTATCTACCGCAAAAACATTAGGTGTCCCCGGATGTAAAGCAAGACAGAGAAGAAATAATACATACAACGCACCCTCACTCGCATCATAAGCAGTAAAACTGGTTTTCGACGTCAGATACCGATCCTGAAATGCCAAAATTCTTCTCGCAGCAGGTACGGCTGCATTTATACTGGATTTTTTTGGCGAAGTCACACTCAAGTCACTTGCCCAATCAATCAGTTCCAATACATCGTCAAGAGGAATATTTTTTAAATAATTTTCATCCTCTTTTTTTATCATAATTTCTTCTAATGCTTCTGCCAACCTTCCTCCACATAACCCAACAGGATTAATCTGATACGGATCTGGAAATGTCCCTCTCAAAGCTTGTGTATTAGGTTGATAGATTACATAATTTTTAAACTTCTCAATCTCACTTCTTATTTCAGTAAGTCTATCATTTGGTTCCAGCATCAACAATCCAACATAAGGATCATAGCTTTCTTTTGAAGCCCCGCTTCTTCCCCATACTGCATTTTCATCTACCATCAGTTTTTCTGAATGATATCTCCACATATCCCGCTTTGCTACATCCGATTCATTAGGAACATTTAAGTTAACCGCATATCTATAGTTCTTATCTTCTTGTTCCCATTCCATCTCAAATCCTATCGTTGAAGCTTTTCGTCTTAAATCTGCAAAAGCAGATTTGTAAAGCCCCGGAACGCTCAAGCGGATTCCCTTTCTCTGCATACTTGCATTGTCTATACGATCTGTCATTGCCGCACAAAGCAAGCCTATTGCTTCCAAAATTGTTGTCTTTCCAGATCCATTTGCCCCGATAAAGACATTCACGCGACCAGGTTCAAACTCAACACTCTCTAATGTTTTGAAATTTCTGAAAATCAGTTTGTCTATATTCAAATTGCTCACTTCCTTTACATAATTATTTTTCTTTATTATCCTTGCCACTTTACATTAAATATAACAAATTGTTTTTCAAAAAACAATTTTATTATCTCAAAAAGTTCTTTCATGGCTAATCTCCATTGACGATTCCAATTTCTGTTTGTAGCATATCTTTCATATCTTGGGATAAATAACTCCAAGATCGTTCAAAAAGCTTCTTTAATCTTGATTCTTCTACCAGATCTGCATATAGTGGTTCTTTCTGTGTCTTTTTCTTTGCTTTCTCTATATATTTCTTACATTTTTCTTTGTCATTCTTAAGTTCATAGGTAATAGCCAGATTACGATAATAATCCACATTATTTCTATCGCAGCTTATCGCTTTCATCATTTTTTCCTCCGACAAATCCAGATTTTCTTTTTTGTTATTTTCCAAAGAATAATTTCCATACACACATGCCATCAGAAAATATGTATCTCCTCTTAGCGTTCTGTAGCGTGAATCTACGTCTATCTTCTTTTTATTTAATTTTGTGATAAGCCTATTAGCTTCCGCTTCTATGCACTCTCTATTTTTATTATCCGAAAAAAGCACTGTATCTGCATGTAATTGAAGAAGTTCGTACTTTGCCACCAAACCCATATATGAATCCGGTACACTATGCACTGCCCTTATAAAACAATCTTCTGCATATTTTTTTCGTTCTCTTGTTATATAGATCCGCCCTCTCCTGTATAAAACTTGCGCATTGTAATTCCCGCTGATACTCGATTGCCTTTTCTGACATTTCAATTGCTCTATCCATCTGTTTAAACTGAAACAGATTAATTACCGATATAATACCACCAAAAATCGCGAAAACACCAATTCCTGCTGTTATAATTGATAACGCTAACGATACTTCATCCGAAAATGAAAATGTTGAATATTCTACATTTCGTTTCATTGTAGAAATGGAAGCTATAAGTTGTTTCTGTTCTGTTTTTAAATAAAAAATCTGAACCAGTGCAAATATCAACAATGCAAATCCAACAACAGCTAAAATTGAATATAATGTATCTCCCTTTTTCTGTTCCTTCATGTTTTTATCCCCCTCGTAATTTTAAAATAACAATTCCCGTATCTCACTCATTGACAATTTTTCGCTGTTCCCTGTCATGCCAAGTACATCAGATGTCAAACCTTTCTTTTTCATCTGCAGTTCATGTATTTTTTCTTCAATAGTGTCTTTCACCAAAAAATGATAAACAAAGACTGGTTTTTCCTGTCCAATCCGGTACACACGATCAGCCGCCTGTTCTTCAACTGCCGAATTCCACCATGGATCATAGATAAACACATATTGGCAGGAAGTAAGGTTCAATCCTACTCCAGCTGCCTTTATACTGATAAAGAACACTCCTTGTTGTTCACTTTCAAATTCATCTACGATTTTTTGCCTATCGTTTACTTCTCCATCAATATAATAAGTATTCCAGTTTTTCTGCTCACACCATGTCTGCAGACGTTTCAAAGACTGCGGATAGTACGCAAAAACAATTAATTTTCCACTTTCATCCATAATATTTTCCGCATATTCTTTAAAAGTATCGAATTTGCAGGAATCGGATATTCCGCTTCCCACCATGCCTTTTTTCAACAGCATAGGATCTATGCAACATTCTCTAAGATACTGCAGTGACTGTAAAATTGCCGCATTATCTTTTATCACATAACGTGAAGGCTTCTCCTCTATTTCATTTTGTGCTGCTGATAATAGTATATCATATACATTTCTCTGCTTTTCCCCCATTTCACAATACACATATTCTTCTGTTTTATCAGAGAGTTCAGGAAGCACTTGTGTCTTGGCTCTCCGCAGGATAAATGGAACGATCATTTTCTGAAGTTGAGTCATCTGCTCTTTATCATCATTAAGATTTCCAAATTTTTGCAAAAATTCCGAACGTTTCCCGAATAGATTGGGATTCAGAATATTTAGTAATGACCACAGTTCTGCAATATTGTTCTCCATGGGTGTTCCTGTTAATGCCAGCATAAATCCTGCTTCAAGCCGTTGCAATGACTTATATCGTTCCGTTCCGGAATTTTTTATATAGTGAGCTTCATCCATAATAATCACATCATATTTTGTATCCTTGAAATATACATCGTGATTTCCCAATGTTTCATAAGTAGTTAAATATACCGTATCCTTATCCATAGGTACCGAATAATCAAACTTACCATATGCAATTTCATACTTCATTTCCGGTGCGAATTTTTTTATTTCTTTTTCCCAGTTAAACAGCACACTTTTAGGTGCAACAATCAATACCGGTTCATCTGTTTTCTTTTTTCGACTGCATAAAAAAGCAATTGTCTGTAATGTCTTTCCCAGGCCCATATCATCCGCCAGGCAGCAACCAAAGCCCTTCTGGTACATAGAATCTATCCACTTTACTCCGTCCTTTTGATATGGTTTTAATATTTTTTCGAAATTCTGTTGAATCTTACATTCAAAGACAACATGATTGAAAAAATTTTTCAGGTAAAGATCCGGATTGATTCGAAATCTTTCAGCTATTTCATTTACTTCTCTTAATTTTTTCACCGGAATCCGAACCTGTCCATTTTCTGTCTGATAATTCGCTGCTTTTTTCAATTCTTTAGGGATAAATAAAATTCCATTGTCTATCTCCACATATGTCTTTCCTTTTGCAGTGCGAAGCAGATCTGATATTTTGTAAGAGGTCTGTCTTCCTTTCACTTCTCCAGAAAGTGAAAACCAATCCATATCATAAGATATGTTACAGGAAAAACCAGAGTTTGAAATTTGCTTTTTTTCTTCTCCCCAGAATAACTTAATATTGGACTTACACAAAACCGGCAGCGTCTGCGAAATAAACTGTTTTGAAGAGAATACAATTTGATTTTTCAGACTCTTATGCCCACCTATCGCAATTAATTTTTCTTTGATTTTTCTTTCATATTGTAGGTTCCTTAAGACTGTTTTTTTTGAAATTTGAAAGGATTCCTGCCCAAGATTAGCAGGAATCTCAATCCCCCCATATGAAAAATTCAAATAGGATTTAATCTTACGATCCTCTGAATACAAATAAAGTTTTACTTCCGGAACTGTTACAATATTATTATCTTTCTGAGACTTTTCCAATTTTGAAATAGAATATTCAAGTTCTTCTGTTTTCGTATTATACGTGAATATATCTTTCTTTTCTGCACTCTCCTGTCCAACAAATGCTCTGATATGATGAAGTTTTTTATCTTCCAGACGACAATATGCACTCTCTACTTTGTGCGCTTTCCAGATTTCACATATAATTCCCACATTTTTTTTATAAATACGGATTTTATTTTTTCCTATTTGTGAAATATTTTCTTCCGGAAACATTTCACTTATTTTATCATAATCTGATGGTTTCTCCAGATTCAGTCTGTTAAGTGGTCCGGAAAAAATCCCTTTTTTTGTATATTTATTCTGTCCCTCAAAAACTTCAATATCAGCAAATTCTGAATCTTTTTTACTGTCAATCACCCAGATAATAGTTCTCTCCATATCTCTCCACCTATTGATACATCAATGCATTTGCCTTAACCATTAAACGGTACATTCTTTCTTTATAATCCTGTGTGCACACCTTTTCCCTTGTAAAACTTTCTTTACTTGTTTCCTTATCTATCTGTAATTCCACTAAACATTTAAAATTCTTTACGCGGCACCCTCCACCACATATATATTTCAAATCACAGTTATTACATGGTATCAGATTATTTATATCCGACAGTTCTCTGGCTTTCTGTGAAATGAACATAATGTCATCAAAACTCATATCGCGAACATTTCCCTGTTTTGCACAGCTTTCTATCAAATTGCAAAAATATATATCTCCATTCGATGCAATTGTCAGGCCCCCATACCCACAATTATTAAAAACGGTATTATGAATATGATCCATTGCAAATCCCTGTTCCTCTGAATATGGCTTACAGGCAGCCTCAATCTGCTTTATACTTTTACGATATCTCTCATTTTCTGTTTCTGTTGGACTAATCGTCCTTCCATCCATTAATTCTGTATTAAACTTTACAAAAAATGGCTTATCTCTGTATTTTTCAAGAAGATGATCTGCAAATTCAATATACTTGTTTTCATTTGAAATAAGAGTCTCTAAAAGTGGGGTAATCGATACTGTCACTCGTACGCCTGCACTGACCAGCCAGTCTACTGTATCTAATGCCGTCTGAAAAGAATCCATTCCACGGACACATTGATAACTGTCTTCATCAAATCCATCAATACTGATCTGTACTTCATCAATGGTTTCTTTTACCCATTGTTTCCACTCTGCCGGCCACATGGTTCCATTGCTCAGTACTCCAACCATCAGCCCTTCTTTCTTGGCAGAAGTTACAATTGTTTTAAAATCTTTTCTTAAAGTTGCCTCTCCTCCTGTAAAAGTTACGACCTTTCCGCCTCCCAATGCAAAACCATGCATAATCTTTTGTAACTCTTCCGTTGTCAGTTCATGATCCATTTCTTTTCCAGCATACATATAGCAATGTCTGCATCTTTGATTGCAACGATTCGTTAAATATATATACATTCCCTGATCCTGAGGATAATTTACTTTTACACATTCAAACCTTTTGGCTTCCAATTCTACCAGCACATGATACAAATCCGGCTGCATATTTTTATCAATTGTGTTTATTACCTCAAGAACACTTTTTCCTTCCGCCAACATCTGATAAATCTGAAGCTGCTGATCATTTTGAAGCAAAATCCAATTTGCAGTCTCACTTGAAATAGCCAGGTAGCAATCATCAATTTTCCGAACAAATATCTTTTTCGGCATTTTATATGTTTTATGAGGATTCAACTCCATTTTCGGCATAAATATACTTCCTTTTTATTATATTTTTAAAAAGGAGAAGACTTCCTCGTCTTCTCCTTCTGTCATATCTTAGTTCTGGTTAACGCTATAACTCTTAAAGCAATACATCGCTGTCACGCGAGCTTCATCTTCAACATTCTGTACGTCCCATTCAAGAACGATTTTTTCCATCGTGACTCCTCCTTCTATAATTAAATTAATGGATATTATCTATCCTTCTGTACTATATAATACCATAGCTATAACTGCATCGCAAGCAGTGGTAGGACACATTTTTCCTTTAATGGTGACAGGCACCAATGTGTGGTTTTTACTGAGAAAATATAGTATAATCAAAACCATCAATCTTACATAGGAGTCAAAACCACCCATGACCATGAACAATTTACAATCTTCTTCCAATCGCGAAGCTTGGATCGACTTTGCAAAAGGAATCACTCTTCTACTTGTTATTATCGGTCACACAGTATCCGGAGTTTTAAGTGGGGCTATATATTCTTTCCATATGCCTCTGTTCTTTATCCTCAGCGGGATCACTACAACGCCATCTTCATCGGTGCAACAGTTTTCTGGCAAAACCAGGCGTAGTTTCAAGCGCCTCATAGGACCATTTTTCCTGCTCTACATGATTCAAACAATTGTTTACCTGTTGCGGCATCTTTCCAGCATTCAGCAGGATGCTTTATTTCTTCCTGCTTACCTGAGGAAACGTATTTTGGCCGGAATATTTTCAAGCGGTGTTACTATTTCTGCTTTTGGTACAGAAGTTTTGTATATCGGTGTTATCTGGTTCTTTCCGGCACTTTTTATTGGAAAAACACTTTTTGATTATCTGCATTTAAAGCTAACCACAAAACAGCTTCCACTCATTTGTCTTTTATGTTCTATTGCCGGCGTAATGATCGGGCAGTATCAGTGTCTTCCTTTTTCCTTTGATATTGTACTGGCTATCATGCCATTGTTTTATATCGGTCAACATTTTAATATTTTCAACGTCAAGAAGTCGCCCATCAAAAAATTTTTCTTATACTCTTTAATGTGGGGTATATTTTTGATCATAACCTACATACTTGGACACCATTGCCTCGAACTTGCCAGCAGACGTTATCCGGCATATCCACTCTGCTTTATAACCGCCCTGGCTGGAACACTTATGGTATCTGAGTTCAGTGTCCTCTGCTGTCAATATAAATTATTGACACGTCCGATTCAGTACATCGGCAGAAATTCTCTCTATCTGCTTTGCATACACACACTTGAATGGGACTATTTAACAAAATTATGGACTATTAGTTCCAATATGTACATTTGCACCGTTGTCCGCATCACGCTCGACTTATCACTATTTCTTTTATTTATGTTTCTACGTTCAAAATATTTCAAGCACTGACTACAGCTGACATTTCATGACAGTTCAACTCTCATGGAGTGTCAGTTTTCACTTTCACTCTACCTCCAGTTCATTCCTCCCATTATACCTCATCAACACCTCCCTCTTCTTTTAATGGTGACAGGCACCAATGTATGAACAAAGAATGTGCCTTGGCACATTCTCGTGCCTGCGGCGGTCGCTTGCGACATCTACATTGTACGCCGCAGTGTGCATTCACGCGGAGCGTTTTTGTGTAATAGGGACGAAGTTTCCTATTACACAAAAAAAACTGCACCCACTGTATCACAGTAGGTGCAGTCTTTCTTTTCCCATTCTACTTTTTCAATAATATTGATTTCTGAATAATTGTTTCTGAAACGATTGCTAATACAAATGGATTATATGCAACATCCATAAGATGATGTGCAATCATAGAGTTTACTGCGATCAATGCGATTGCATACTGAAAACGCAGCTCCTTTCTGTTCTTTTTACAACTGCAAATAAACAAAGCCATTACAATAATGAATAGAATTAATCCCCAAGTCAATAAAATATTTACATAGGAACAATCCAAGAAGAAATAATCATCAACCAGATTTAAAGTACCGCCATTTCCATTCATAGGTATTTTCTGCCCAAACAACTTGAGTCCATAATCCTCAAAAGCCTGTTTTCCGAGTTTTAGTCTCGCAAGCAGTGTACCGTCCATCTTCGCCCACATCGCATTACCGTCACTGTACAAATATGTGAATAATATAGAGACAACCGCAAGCAGCGGCATCACCATTTTGCCAAGCCGTTCCCACAGCCGCTCCCAGATCCGTTTTATTCTCCTGCTGCACTTCGAATCACAGGAGATAAAATTTCCTAATCCGAAAAGCACCGTTGTCATCAAAATACTTCCCGCGTCGATCCTAGCGTTGCAAAAGTAGTATACCGCCCATGTACTGAGCAGTCCAAAAAGATAATGAACACCTCTCAGGTTCTTTCCTTTCAGGTAAAAATACGTGAGCATCCAGAAAAACACATGTGCACCGCAGTCCGTCGGATAAATGATTCCAAAGGAATTTCGGATTCCTCTCGTTTCCGTCTCATACTGCAGATTTGGAATCACCCCCAACATAGATGCCGAGAATGCAAGAAACACAATAGCCCCAACAATCAGAAGATATACCTTCAAAATCTTTTCAAACGGCACCCGGTCGCTGCCCGCAATCAGTACGAACCAGATCAGCGGATACACATAGTGGTTCTTATATAGACCCACAACGCAGCAGAGCCCTGTGACCACCAGGATCAGCACCTTTTTTATCGAATATTTCCCGTACAAGAATATCTTGATCGCGATACAGATCAGCGAGATCAGCATGCAGAGTGCCTGGACCATCTTCGTCATCGGGAACATCGTGGTGACCCACACCGTCGTCGCAAGGTACATTGCATATCCGATGAGAAACAGAGCGTCTGCGCACTGTGGATCAGCAAGTCTCTCCTGGACCCACTGTTTCAACTGTTTTAGTTTCATTCCAACTAACCCCATTCCCGCTATTCGACTACAACGCAGCCGAGAACCGCTGTCTGAAACCGCTCGCATAGATGGATCTGCTGTTCTAACTGGCGATATGTGGTCTTTCCGGCTTCCGCAACGAAGACGCAGCTACCGCAGGCGATCATCCTCTTTAACTCTTCTGCGTTCTCAGAAATGTTGCTTCCGGTCTCCACCGCGATTCCAGATGTTTTCAGGCTCTCCTCGTAATCCTTTGCAACTTTCTTTGATACATCATCGTCTGACATCACATAGAAGAAGACCTTGTCCGCGTTTTTCGCCTTTGCAAGAACCTCAACATCCATCTTGCTGCGCTCAAGATCCGGCTTATACTGGTTGAGAGTGCTGTATGTTCCGAGAAGGTTGAGATCAGATTCTCTGATATCGTTTGCTGTCCGGAGTGTATCTCCGAGAATATACTTGAGCACAACGATCACAAACGCGGTCACTGCCCCGAACAGGATTCCAAGAAGTACATAGGCCACCATAAGGACCTTTGTGTTCGTATCCGCTGCCTTTAAATTATCCGGCTCGTTCTTTTCGATATAGGTCTTTTTGTTATTCTGAAATCCCACCAATTTATTAGCCAAATCAGCTCTATTGGACATAAAATTTTTTAAATTATTTCGATTGTTATTCTGGGCATTTACAACCCCTGCATCCATCTTTGCATACTCTGAAGTCTTCAATTCTTCAAGTGAAAAGTCCCCCTGAAGACTCTTTACCTTAGGCACATAATCCATGACGCGCTCTTTAATGATCGACATGATCCGCTTCGCCTGATCCATATCGCTGTTGATCACCACGATAAAGAAGTTATTTCCACTCTGATAACTATTCACAACTTCTCGCCAATATTTCACCTTGAGATCCTGATCTGCCTCAGAAAGCTCTTCCTTCAATCCGCCATCATTAATATAGGTAATAAAGGAATTCAAGATATTTTCCACATTATTGCTGGTCTTAAGCCCATACTGGACCGATACCGTCTGGATATTATTCGGATCGATCTGCATGTAGATCGAATTATCGATATATTCCTGCAGGCTCTCGATCTGCTTATCCGCTTCCGTGATCGCATTCTGCGTATCCTCGATGGCCAAATCATACTCCGCGATCTTCGCATTATATTCCTCAATCTCCTGCTTCTGCTCCTCTGTCTGCGTCACTGCTTTTCCGCCCTGAACGATTCCAAGCATTCCGAACAGGACCGCGCAGACTGCGATAAAGATCCCTACTGCCACTTTCTTTTTTATCAGATCTTCCAATACATTCCGAACATACAGTGTCTTTAAATTTCGCACGCTGATGCCTCCTTGTCTTTATTGCTCTCCTGATTATAACACAT
>CAVKOQ010000001.1:0-65056 GCA_963657995.1 bacterium | reverse complement strand
AGCAATATGTCCGTCAACTTTGATCGTCCAGCCTCTATCATAAGGAATCGACAAGAACAATGTTCCGCCTTCACCTGCATCAATTGTGCCCGTCATCGAAGTGTCATCATGAGTTTCCAAATCCAGTGGATGACTGTTAAGTTTCTCATATATAGCACGCAGTCCTGCCTCATTGAAGCGATATGCACTGGCATCAATATTTCCGCCTTTGTCATCACTGCATTCAAGCATAATTGATGTACCCGCTTTTACATATCCGGTTTCTATCAGATATCCGCGTTTAAGCGTATCAATACTTCTGCTATTTTCTCCCACGTACAGGTTAGCTGACTCGATCCTGCGATTTGCAACACTGATATAATACTCCCCATCTTCTAATGCTGTAAAGGAGAAACTATCCACCTGCTCCTCTCCCTCAACCATTTCGAGGCATTCAGGAGCGTCAAGCACATAAGACAGATTATTTTGTACATCAGCCGGTGATGAAAGTTCAAGTTTCCAGTCACTCTCGACGATATCCGGCAAAATAAATCCAAGCGGAAGCGTCCATGGATTTTCATAAAGATAGGTATCTCCTGAAAATGCATAGAGTGACAATCTCGGATTATCCTGTTTTCCGTTATAAAGTGCGTATTTTACAGAAAACAGTGAGTCAATAAGTGGTGTACTTCCGACTATACTGTATGCATTGGTCGAACCCTCGCATCCTATCTTCTTGAAGAAATCAGTAACATCTGCATTGGCCACTGATGAGAACAGTGACACAGACGGAAAATGAAACCACGCACCATCATTTTTTGACCTTGCATTGGTTCGATCGATTCTAAAAAACTCCGTTGTCTTCAGCGGTTCTGTCACGGCCTTCGTATCTTTGTCATACTCCATATAATCAGTTCTGCTAGTTGTAGGAACGCTCGTTGCAGCCATATTTATAAGTGCTTCCACACTCACAAGTGCTATTGCCAAAAATGCAGCTGTAAATGTATAGTGCTCCTTATTTTTATAAAAATAAAACACTCCCAGATAAAGAAGCAGGAAAAGAATTGCCACATAGCAGATTCCTGTATTAAAAGAATCAAAAGCCACCAATTTCTCAGCAATAATTATATATACTATTGAAGCAAGAGTTACAGTGGCAAACCTAAGTTTCGGTATCTCATCCAGATACATATATGCCCTGTAGCACATCGTAAGCACCAGAGCGATGTATATAAATGACTGACGACACGGCAGACTGTTCGGATAGTGGAATCCATGC
This sequence comes from bacterium, assembly GCA_963657995.1. GTDB lineage: Bacteria > Bacillota > Clostridia > Lachnospirales > Lachnospiraceae > Otoolea. The sequence goes on along the minus strand of CAVKOQ010000001.1, from coordinate 63,798 downwards.
CAGACGAAATTAAGTATGTTGAAGGAAAAACTAGCATAGAAAAATATCAGCAATACTCCGTATACAACTTTCTCACGGATCGGTATTTTGCGGTTTAAGAAATAAAGTGTCATAAAAATATATACTGCTACACCGCAATAGATATTCGGCCAGTGTTCCAGTCCTATTTCGACCTCTACATTACCTATATGACGTGCAATCATGTCAAAAATCGGGAAATATATCTCCAGAGTAGTCGGAAAATTGAAATCTCCCGATGCAGTACTCTGCAGTGCCGCAATTTCAGGCAAAAGTACTGCCGCAGCCAGTGCACCGGCCAGAAGTGAATATACTCCAAAAAGCAAAAGTCCGTGCAGCCATTCTTTCCATACTATACGCTTTTCCAAAAAAAGAAGAGCGATGTAATAAATCACCATAAATATACATATCATAATAGATATGTAGTAATTTGACAGGATAGAAAGTCCTAGCATAAGGCAGTAAAAAATGCCTTTTTTCTCATATACAAGCCGTTCCAGACCATACATTATGAGCGGCAGCAGCACGATACAGTCCAGCCACATGATATTCCAGCTATATGCTGCCATATAGCCTGATAAGGCATAAAAAACGCCAAAATAGCACGCACCGAACTTTCTAGTACCTGTATGTTTTTTCAGATACCATGCCATCGTAAGTCCTGAAAGACCACTTTTAAGCACAATCATATATGTCATAAACTCTATGACCATGGATGACGGACATAAAAGCAGAAGCCAGTTGAACGGACTCGCCAGATAATATGCATAAAGTGCCGAAAAATTCACACCCATGCCGACATCCCAGCTGTAAAGAAGACTTTTACCATTCAGAAGTTTATAACGAAATTCTGAAAAGAATGGTGCATATTGGTGATACATATCAGATCTGAGAAAGCTCTCTTCACCGAAAGGGAAAATGCCTCTGTACGCAAAAATCAGAAGCAGCACAAATACCGGCAGCAAAAAAGCTGCCAGAAGATCATCAGAAGGCCTGAATATCGTTGCAAATCTACCGACTTTTCCAGATATTTTCTCCTCATCATGATATTCTGATTCTTCTATACAATCATCTTCACAGCAATCATCTTCACAAACTTCTGTGCTATCTTTTAAAAATTTTTCCGTACCATCTTCCACGCAAGTTTCTGTGTTGTCTTTAGAAAATTCTTCCATGTTATCTTCTGTTTTAGAAACTTCCTCTATAGTTTTGGTCTCTTCTTTAGAATCCCATTCTTCAGCTGAATCCAGATCTTCATATTCATTCATTTTCATATAATCATCACCCACAATATCCTTGAGTGCAGCTTCCAGCTTATCCGAACTTTCATCCCACTCTTTTTGTTTCATTTTTCCTCCAGCCAAAATCCGGTTTATTTAAATATAAATAACTTACTGCATATATAATTAAGCACAAGTGAAATTGCAGATACTACAACCTTACAGATCATATCTTGTGTAATTCCTATTCCGTCAACCATCACTATCATAGCCACGTAAGTAAATACCGATGTCAAAATACGGCACGAGAAAAATGAAGCCATCTCTTTAAGCAAATATCCGGGATGGAAATTGTAGCTTTTAAACACCCAGAGCTTATTGGTCACATATGCAAACAATATTGCTGCCGCCTGACAGCAAATCGTCGCAAGACGGTAATTCATACCTGTATGGCGAAAAATTGCATACGAGATCCAGTCCACCAGCGTAGTCAGCACACCAAATATAAGATACGCTATCGTCTCCCTGTTTACAAATTTCCCCAAAAACATATTTAGTTTTTCTTTCAACATATATTATCTCCAAAATATCATCTGCTTTGACACATTACCAGATTAAAAAAGAATTGTATGGGCAGTTCTTTCCGACATACCCATACAATTCCTGTACTTTCTGTAATGTGCCGGATTCGTGTCCAGCAGTATATATGTATGTTTAACTACATACTTTCTAATAATTTATTAACACTTACCAATTTTACGCAGAGAGCAAAAAGCTCGGTTGCTGTAATCAGATCCTGAAGTGGCGGATATGAAGGTGCAATACGGATATTGCGATCCTGCGGATCCTTACCATATGGATAAGTTGCTCCGGCTCCTGTCATCACGACACCGGCCTTCTTGCATTTTGCAACAATCTCCTTTGCACAGCCTTCGAGTGAATCAAAGGAAATAAAGTAGCCACCATGAGGCTTTGTCCATGTTCCGATCTCAAGTCCGCCAAGCTCACGATCAAGAATATTCTCTACCGCCTCAAATTTCGGACGTAAAATATTGGCATGTTTTCTCATATGCTCTACCATGCCGTGAATATCCTTAAAGAATCTCACATGGCGAAGCTGATTTACTTTATCATGTCCGATTGTCTGAATCTTTAACTGTTTCTTGATATCATCCAGGTTGTTGTGAGATGTAGCGATCGCTGCAATACCTGAACCTGGAAATGTAATCTTGGATGTTGACGAGAATTTGTAAACCATATCCGGATTGCCGGCCTTCTTACATTCTGCCAAAATCTCTAATACATGATCCTGCTCATCATCATATAAATGATGAATACCATATGCATTGTCCCAGTAAATACGGAAATCCTGTGCGGCCGGATTCATGCGTGCAAGACGACGCACTGTCTGGTCTGAATAAGATGTTCCGGTCGGGTTAGAATATTTCGGAACACACCAGATTCCCTTGATGGTCGGATCCTCTGATACGTACTTCTCTACAAGATCCATATCAGGACCATCTGAAGTCATCGGAATGTTTATCATCTCAATGCCAAAATATTCTGTAATAGAGAAATGTCTGTCATATCCCGGTACAGGGCACAGGAATTTCACCTTGTCAAGCTTGCACCATGGTGTATTTCCCATGATACCATGAGTCATAGCACGTGAGATGGTATCGTACATAACATTAAGACTGGAGTTTCCATATATGATGATATTGTCAGTCGGAACCTCGATCATATCTGCTAACAGTTCCTTTGCCTCACTAATACCGTCAAGACATCCGTAATTTCGGCAATCTGTACCATCTTCACAGGTTAAGTCACTGTCGCTGCTCAGCACGTCCATAATTCCCATCGATAAATCAAGCTGCTCTGCACTTGGTTTGCCGCGTGACATGTCCAGCGTCAGATTCTTGCCCTGAAACTCCCGATACTGCTCGCTCAGATCACGCTTAAGTTCCAGAAGCTCCTCTTTCGTCATCTCGCTATAAGGCTTCATCCTTCAACATCCTCCTTGTTTGATCAATTTACTTCATAATACGCTTTTACCTGTACCTCTATGTTCATATAGAAATAGCAGATACCAAAGCATCGTTATAATAATAACATAGGTATAAAGGACATGACAAGCATTAATTTGTTATGATAGTGCATAAAAATACTTATAGGATAAAAGCACCTGTGAAAGACAGTATTTTTCTATCTTTCACAAATGCTTTTCATCAGTTATCAAAAATTTATCTCACAGAATCGCCAACTCTTCTTTTCAGAGCCTCTATATAAAGTCCGGCAAAACGTCCTGTCATAACACGCTTATGTGTAATGTAGCCTATCTCCATGTAATCATCAACATCAAGCGGAACTGATACTATGTTAGGCCCATTCAGCTCTTCGTTTATAACACCGCTGCAGATCGTATATCCGTTTAATCCAATCAAAAGATTGAAAAGAGTCGCGCGATCTGATACTAGTATTTCCTTCTTGCTGTCAAGAGTACTTAAAATCTCCTCCGAAAAATAAAACGAATTATGTTCTCCCTGTTCGTATGAAAGACGGGGATAAGGTTCAAGATCCGACAAAACGATTGACTTTCGCTTCGCAAGAGGATTTCCTGCACCTACAAACACGTGTGGTTTTGCCATAAAAAGTCTCGAAAACTTCAGTTCGTTCTCTCTTAATGTTTTTCTGATCACAGTTTCATTGAAGCTATTCAAATAAAGTACACCAACTTCACTGCGAAGCTTCGCCACATCTTCTATAAGCTCGTATGTCTGTGTCTCTCGTATACGAAAATCATACTCGTCTCCTCCGTATTCACGGATAATGTCTACAAATGCCTCCACAGCAAAGGAATAGTGCTGCGTAGAAACACAGAACTGATGTTTTTTTGCCCCTGCGCCAAAATAGCGTTCTTCTATCAGATTCGCCTGCTCTATTACCTGCCTGGCATATCCTAAAAATTCTTCGCCATTTTGAGATATAACAACGCCTTTGTTCGTGCGTGTAAAAAGAGGAAAACCAAGTTCATTCTCCAGCTCCTTGATGGCAGCAGTAAGGCTGGGCTGTGCGATATACAACTTCTTCGCTGCTCCACTGATACTTCCGGCTGTTGCCACCTCCACTACATACTTTAACTGAAGCAATGTCATATCATTTTCCCCATTTCCATCATTACTTAAAACTTAGCCCGTTACTTTACATATTTTTCCGTCTCCTTCAGACGAACAAGTGCCCTTGCCATGGCAGCACGAGTGCTGTAATATTCTGAGATACTCTGTTTCTGTCTCAGACGTTCCTTAGCTCGTTCCAGTGCTTCCTTTGCCCTGATTCTGTCGATCTCCTCAGGTTTTTCTATAGTATCTGCTAACAGCATAACACGGTTATTGGCAATCTCGCAAAAGCCCTGACCTACAACAGCCGCTTCCCATGGGCCATCCACCTTGGTCTGATATCGCATCGATCCTGGTTTGACTGCCACAATCTCGCTCTCGTGATGTGCCATGACAGCCATCTCACCGTCCACCGCCGGGAGAATCAGGCAGTGGCAGACTCCCTCATAGAACGTCCTGTTGCTGGATATGATTTTTACATGAAAATCTGCCATCTACTTTTATGCCTCCTGTTTTTCCATGCTCTTCGCCTTTGCCACTACGTCTTCAATCGTTCCTACATTAAAGAATGCAGCTTCCGGATAGACATCCATCTCTCCGTCCAGTATAGCCTTAAATCCCTTAACAGTATCCCTTAAAGCCACATACTTTCCCGGCACACCTGTAAAGTTTTCAGCCACGTGAAATGGCTGTGACAGAAAACGCTGGATCTTTCTTGCACGTCCCACAGTCAACTTATCTTCCTCGGACAGTTCATCCATTCCAAGGATAGCAATGATATCCTGCAATTCTTTATATTTCTGCAGTATCTCCTGTACTCTTCTGGCCGTCTCATAATGTTCCTCTCCCACTACATCAGGCTCAAGAATACGTGAAGATGATTCAAGCGGATCTACTGCCGGATAGATACCCTGTTCTACTATCTTTCTAGAAAGAACAGTGGTGGCATCCAGATGTGTAAATGTAGTAGCCGGTGCCGGGTCCGTCAGGTCATCTGCCGGTACATATACCGCCTGAATCGATGTGACGGAACCATCCTTCGTGGATGCGATACGCTCCTGAAGTTCTCCCATCTCATTAGCCAGTGTCGGCTGATATCCAACGGCCGAAGGCATACGACCAAGAAGTGCCGAAACCTCGGAACCAGCCTGCACATAACGGAATATATTGTCAATAAATAGTAACACATTTCTATGCATCTTGTCACGGAAATATTCAGCCATCGTAAGTCCAGTCTCAGCAACCCTCATACGAGCTCCCGGCGGCTCATTCATTTGACCAAATACCAGTGCTGTCTTTTCGAGTACCCCTGACTCTTTCATCTCGCTCCAGAGGTCATTACCTTCTCGGGAACGCTCGCCAACACCTGTGAAAATTGAATATCCGCCATGCTCCATGGCTATATTTCTGATTAATTCCTGTATAAGGACGGTTTTTCCTACACCGGCACCACCGAATAGACCTACCTTACCGCCTTTTGAATACGGTGCCAAAAGATCGATAACCTTGATACCGGTCTCAAGAATCTCGGCAACAGGGCTCTGATCCTCAAATGGAGGCGGATCTCTGTGTATACACCAGTGTTCCTCACCCTCAAGAATCTTACCACCGTCGACAGTCTCTCCTAAAACATTGAAAAGTCTTCCAAGTGTGTTTTCTCCGACAGGTACGCTGATTCCTTTACCAGTCTGTATTACCTCCATATCACGAGCAAGTCCTTCACTCGCCGACAACATAATACATCTTACTATATTATTGCCAAGGTGTTTGGCAGCTTCCATCACACAGGTTTTTCCCTGATTTTCTACAGTGAGTGCGTCCTTTATTTCCGGAAGAGGACCACACTCAAATTTCACATCGACAACAGGACCCGAAACCTGTATAATCTTACCTTTTGGCAGTACAGATTCGGTCTTTACTGTCTCTGCAGTCTGTTCTCCCATAACACTCTCATCTCCTATTCTCGTTCTTTTTTCTGTGCAGCCGCACCGCCGCAAACCTCAGTGATCTCCTGAGTGATCGCTGCTTGACGTGCGCGGTTGTACATAGTATTCAAATCTTTTAAAAGTGCGTCTGCATTGTCAGTTGCCGAATCCATGGCCATCATACGGGCATTCTGTTCACTGCAAAATGACTCAACTAACGCACCGTAGATAAATCCGGCTACATAATTGGGGACAATCGCATCCAAAGCCTGTTCTGGAGTAGGGCGAAGAGAAAACTCTTCCTGCATAACATCAATCGGAATATTTGTCATGTCAGGCCTGATAAGCGGAAGCACTCGCTTATCCTTTGCCACACTCTGCATCACATTTTCCATCCTCGTATAAAGCACATGCACCTCATCCAGTTCTCCTGACATATATTGGTCTAAAAGTGCATTGGTAATCCATCTTGCACGGTTAAATGTCGGATCCTGTGCCGTGTACTTAAAATTTTCCTCTATCGGTATATGCTGGGAAGCAAAATACTGGCGTCCCGTCTCTCCGACGACAAACAGATGAACCTCTCTTGACTGATCCCTCAAATATTCATCAGCAAGCTTCATAATATTGTGATTATAAGCACCAGCCAGACCCTTATCGCCTGAAATTACCAGAAGTCCGGTTCTTTTAGACTCATGTTCCTTCTTTTCAAAATATGGACTTTCCATATTCGGAAGATGTCTCTGGATTCGGCGAAGTATATTCTGCAACGCGTAGAAATACGGTTCCGTATCTGAAAGCTCTCTTCTCGCTTTTTTCAATTTCGTTGACGAAATCAGATACATAGCATTTGTAATCTTTCGTGTATCCTGTATACTGCGGATTCGATTCTGGATTTCTCTAAGTCCTGCCATCTCCCATCACCGCCTTACTGTTTACCTGCTTTTGCATCTGCTTCATCTGACTGAACCGCATCAAATTTATCATCTGATGAATTAAAGAATATTTTCTTATATTCACCTACTGCTTTTATAATCTCTCGTTTTATATCATCGGACAATATCTTTGTAGTGTGAAGTGCATCTCCTATCTGCGGATATGAACCTCTTATAAAATCATAAAGTCCGGCCTGAAATGCCTTGAGATTTTCCTTAGGAATATCAGTTAGTGTATGGCTTGTTGCAGCATACAGAATAATAACCTGTTCTTCCATGGAGAGCGGATGCTCCAGCGGCTGTTTTAAAAGTTCCATAATTCCGCTACCGTAAGCAAGCGACGCCTTTGTTGCCGGATCAAGATCCGAGCTAAACTGCGTAAATACTTCCATCTCGCGGTACTGTGCAAGATCGATACGAATACTTCCGGCTGCCTTTTTCATCGCCTTTGTCTGTGCCGCACCGCCGACACGGGATACAGAAAGTCCCACATTGACTGCCGGACGCATACCCTCAAAAAAGAGTGAGCTTTCAAGGAAAATCTGTCCATCTGTGATGGAGATGACGTTGGTCGGAATATATGCCGACACATCTCCAGCCTGAGTCTCTACAATCGGAAGTGCCGTTATAGAACCTCCACCAAGCTCATCAGAAAGTCTTGCAGAACGTTCCAAAAGACGTGAATGCAGATAGAACACATCACCCGGATAAGCCTCACGTCCCGGTGAACGCTCCATCAAAAGCGATAAAGCCCTATATGCAACCGCATGTTTTGACAAATCATCGTAAATAATCAGCACATCTCTTCCCTGATACATGAAATATTCTGCAAGGGCAGTTCCTGCATAGGGTGCTATATACTGAAGCGACGCCGGATCACTCGCAGTAGCTGAAAGGACTATGCTGTATTCCATGGCACCATGTTTTTCCAAGGTATGAACCAGTCTTGATACCGTCGATGCCTTCTGACCTATAGCAACATAGATACAAATCACATCTTTTCCCTTCTGGTTCAGTATGGTATCTACTGCAATCGACGTCTTACCGGTTTGACGGTCGCCAATTATCAATTCTCTTTGTCCTCGACCAATCGGGAACATGGAATCAATCGATAAAATACCTGTTTCCATAGGCGTATCTACCGATTTTCTATCGATGATACCAGGGGCCGGTGACTCGATCGGTCGATATTCGACCGTATTTATATCTCCTTTGTTATCAATCGGATTTCCCAGGGCATCTACTACTCTCCCTAAAAAACCCTCTCCTACAGGAATACCTGCCATCTTTCCGGTTCTCATCGCACGGCTTCCCTGTCCTATGCTTCCTGCATGTCCAAAGAGGATACAGCCTATTTCCTTTGACCTGATATCCTGTACCATACCTCTGACATCACCGTCAAAGGCAATAATCTCACCGTACATCGCATGGTCTATTCCGTCTACATAAGCTATACCATCGCCCACACGGTTGACTTTTCCTATCTCTCTGGCGGTGACATCAATTCCGTTAAGATTTCCCTTTAGGATACCTATAACTTCCTTATGTGTAAGAAAACTTCCAGATTCAGGTCCCCTTGCCATATCTTTTAATTTATCTGATAGAGCACGCTTTCTTCCTTCCGTACTCCAGTCATACTCTTCACTTCCGACGCGAAGAATAAAACCGCTTCCAAGCGAAGGATTTTCCTTGACCTCAAACTTAAGCTCCCTACCCGGATATTTCTTCTCAAGAAAATTCTTAATTCCGGCTTTCTGCCTCTCATCCGGTTCTTTTACGTATTCAAGCACACAGTTAAGAGATTTATCCGTATTCTCGGGATGCTTCTCAAGTTTGGGTGTCTCAGACAGCATCTCATCCATGTACTCAAGATCGTCAGCAGAAATCTTCTGATTCTCTATTTCCTGTAAATCGATATCACTTATCTTCATTCTCCGACATACCCGCTTTCTCCAAAAACTCATCATAGAGGGCACTATCATCCGATTTCTTATTCATCGAACCGGCTGCTGCGTCAATAACAAGTGACAAAATCTCATGTTTTGCCTGTTCAAGCATCTTGTCTTTTTCTCTGCGTGCATCCTCATTCGCTTTACGAATGACTTTATCTGCCTCTTTCTGAGCATTCTCAATCAACTGACGCCCTTCTTCACGTGCACTCGCACGTGCCGCGTCAAGCACCTTATTTTTCTCTTCTTCTATTCCATTCTGGCAGGCCACATATTTATCTTTCTCAGCCTGTGCATCTTCCTGCAACTTCTTTGCCTCATCATACTTTTCCTGGATTGACTTATTTCGTTTATCAATCACCTTATTGATCGGTTTAAAAAGGAAAATTCGAATAATCACATACCAGATCAAGAGGTTGATAATCGTAAAAACCAGGTTTATGTCCAACCTTAACATAGCCTTGCCCCACCTTTCTTAATTTTTCCTATCAGCTCAATAGAATAATAATCAAAAGGGCAATAACAAAACCATAAATAGCTGTTGCCTCGGCAAGTGCCGCACCTAACAATAGAATCTTTGTAATCTTTCCTTCTGCCTCAGGCTGTCTTGCAACTGCCTCTGCTGCCTTTGATGTTGCAATTCCTATACCAATTCCGGCTCCTGCACCTGCAAGAACTGCCAGTCCTGCTCCGATTGCGATGATTGTACCCATAATAAAGTCTCCTTTTTCTTAATAATTTAAACAAATCAAAATTATTCAATAGCTTCTTTGATAAAAAGTCCTGTCAGGAATACAAATACATATGCCTGAATCAGACCGTCAAATATATCAAAATAAGCACTGAACAATACCGGAAGTCCTACCGGAAGAATGTATTCAATCAGTTTCATGATGACGAATGCACCCAGTACATTTCCGAACAGTCGCATACACAGCGACAGCGGTTTGATAAACACCTCCATGATATTAATAGGTGTTACGATACCTATCGGCTCAGTGAAACTCTTTAACCATCCTTTAAAACCTTTGACTCTGATCCCCGCCGTCTCAATCAGCACAATACTCATCAGTGCCAATCCTGCTGTAACATTCAGATCCTTGGTAGGAGGTTTGAACCCCAGTATACCTATAAGATTTGCCACACCAAGATACATGAGAACCGTCGTGAGATAAGTCGCGTATCCCTTTCCTTCTTCTCCGAGGATTCCCTCGCCGATGCCCTGAAGCCACGTTACAAAGCTCTCCAAAAGGAGCTGTCCGCGTCCTGGATTCTCGACCTTAAGATGATGAGTCACTATCAGCGAAATAATCAGTGCCGCTGCCATCATAATCCATGTAACCACAACAGATTCTGATATTCCGATGCCGCCTATGGTAAAGGCCGTATCACAATTCAATTCCTCAATCAGGGTCTCTCCCAGATTTCCCATACTGTCACTTCCTTTCTGCGGATTAGTATACACCACATTTTTCCGCCTGTTCCCGATCTTACTACCGAAAAAAGAAATGGTAAAATCATATTTTTTTTCTATATCCATAGAAAAAATGAATGGCAAAAGTCAAAAATTCAATTTATTTATATCAAGTTCTTTAATAATACTGTAACTGGACATTTTAAGAAAAATAGGATAAAGTGTGTAGGATAGCTACCAGAAGGGAATTTATTTAGATGGACATCAGTTTTGATTATTACAAAGTTTTTTACGAGGTTGCCAGATGTCAGAACATCACACAGGCGGCACTTAACCTGTGTCTTACACAGCCAACTGTAACAAAATATATACACAACTTAGAAGGCATGCTTGACTGCCAACTTTTCAATCGTTCTCAAAAAGGTGTGACGCTGACCGATGCGGGACGTATTCTGTTTCGTCAGATTAATCGTCCATGTCAGCAGATGGGACGTGCAGAAGAGATTTTAAAAGATTATACAAGCAGCGAGAGCGGCAAGGTCTCTATAGGTGCAAGTGAGCTTACGATGAGATTTTTCCTGCTGCCTTATCTGGAAGAATTTCAACAGCGTTTTCCCAATGTAACCGTGCAGATCCATTCCAATTCTGCACCGATTACCGCTTCTTCACTCAAAGGCGGTGAGAATGATTTTGCTGTTATCATATCTCCAATCCATGAGATTTTAAAGGATCTTGATTTGATACATGTGATGCCTGTCGCAGAATTTCAGGATATTGTCATAGCCGGAAATCGTTTTACTGAGCTGCAAAACCGCACACTTTCATTCGAAGAGCTTTGCATGCATCCACTTATAAGCATGGAATCCGGAACAACTACAAGACTGTTCTGGGACAGCCTTTTTGAGGAACAGGGACTTGATCTGCATCCAAGCATTGAAGTCTCATCCAATGACCTGATTGCACCGACCGTTTCTCACAATCTCGGCATCGGTTTCGTTCCTTCGGAATTTGCACGCAATTATCTCTTAAATTACAAGGTATTTCAACTTCAGCTAAACGTTCCTATTCCTAAAAGACAGATACTTGTCCTGCAAAATCCTATGCGTCCACTGACACCGGCGGCACAGGCTTTTCTTGATATGCTAAAGCACCCTGATCAGGAAATTCAAATGTAGCAAATTTAATGCAAATCAGTTTAATGCAGATGGAAGTGATTTTTTTTGAACTCCAAAATTCCTTCCCTTTGCATCTTTCCAAGCTGTGCTGACAGTGCCGAACGATCGACCCCCAGATAATCAGCAAGCTGCTGACGGTTAAATGGTATGTCAAAACTATCACTTGCATTTTGCACCGATTGATCAGAAAGATACGACAGGAGACGACCTCGTATAGATTTGGATGAAGTGTTGAATATACGTCTGGAAAGTCTTAGATTCTTTTGTGCCGAGATCATAAGGAGACTGCGGATAAGTTTGGTATGATGGCCACATGAATTCGTACATTGTGACAACATTTTAGCCACATTTAAGAACAACACATCTGTCGTCTCCGCTGCCAAAACATCAACAAGAAGCTTTTCTCCCGGCACACAGGCGTAGGTCTCAGCAAAAATCTGCCCCGGCTCTACATGGTCAAGAATGCTGCGATTTCCCCACAAATCGTCATTAACTATCATCACGCTTCCATGAAGCACCACTCCAAGTGATGTGACCGTGTCTCCGGCACGGTATATGATTTCATCCTTTTCATAGTTTCGCATCTCGGCTCCCAGGCACAAAAGCATATCTCCAACTTCCGACTCATCTACGTTTAAAAACAATGGACTGCGACTAAGAATCTGCATTTCTGATGTACTTAGATTCAAATTGTCTCCAGTCTTATAATTTGATGACATAGCGATATCCGCCTTTCTCTTTAACTGCGATAATTAAGCAATACAAGTGCCGTAAAAATCAAGATAATTCCGATCATATTTTCAAATCGCAGCATTTCTCCAAAAATCAAAATACCGGCCACTGCAGCTATCATAGGCTCGGCAAATGCCAGAACCGATGCCTTTCCAGCCTCCATCTGCCTAAGACCGGTTGTATAGAACACAAAAGGTAAAAATGTAGATACCACTCCAAGTGCCATTCCTTTGCCAAGGACTACGAAAGATGAAACCAAAACCGAGATAATTTCAGGCATCTTGGCGAATGGCACAAGGCTTAGTGTGGCAGCTACAAAGGCATAAAATACCACGGTAAACGGATGATATTTACGAAGTGCCGCTGTCCCGAATATAGAATAAAGTGCGTAGCAAAAACCTGATGCTACTCCAGAAAAAATGGCAAGCCGGCTCATATGGCCTCCGGAAAATCCGCTGACCAGCATACAGCCGAAAAATGCAAGAAACAGGGCTGCTGTTTTCTTCTTTGTCATCTTCTCGTGAAAGAAAATAGCTGACATCAAAAGCACAAAAAATGGTGCCGTATAAAGCAGGATGGATGCCGCCGCAAGCGTAGCATTTTCTATTGTTATAAAATAACATACATTAAAGAATACCAGACTTAAGATTCCCATTCCAAGAAAAATCCAAAAATCCTTCAAATCAATCACAAAACGGCTCCTATCCGTAAATATAAGCAAAAGAGCCATGCTGATCATAACAATGGTACACCTGAGTGCCGTAATCTGTACAACTGACAACCCTGCGTTTGCAAGAGGTCGTGAAAACACTCCTATTATTCCCCAGCCAAAGCCAGCCAAAAGGATCTGTCCCGCTGCCCTAAATTCACCTGTTGCTTTTTTTTCACTCACTTCTTTCATATAATCGCCTTTCCGATAACAATCTCATCTCGCTGTTTCGCAATTTAGGCTTTATTATATTACTAATTATTTTATTTTCGCAAGTGTTTTCAGTATTTTTATAGCTGTGTCCAAAATATAGTCATCGAAATCATAGCCGATTGTGTGAATTGACGGATAATTTTCCCTGTTTATTTCCACTGTTTTTAGAAAAGGCCAGATAACATGCAGATATTTACATCTGACATCTTATCCAGCCATCTTTTCATTAACAACCTATATTTCTACTTTACGATAGTAAAATCAACCTTTGCTTTTTCTTCGCTGCCTGTGTAGAGATTATAGAAATCATCTTCTGTCTTTATAGAAGAAGCTTCGATATCACCTTTTACATCAAAGCTTGCCTTTCCTTCGCTGTCATAGGAAATAGTGGCATATTTGATGTAATTAAGCTGATATTTTCCATCTTCATTCTTGGTTACATCTGCCTCTGCATACTGAACAGGTGTTTTGTAATAGAGGATTCCTCCGTCAACTGTTATAGGATATGCGGTACCGCCTGTCTGAATCGACGCAAGAAGGTCTGCACTGCCATCATTCTCCACATACAGTGTAGCGTCGATTGCACAGTTAACTCCGTCGTCCTCATATGTATCAGTGCAAACCGCAAGAACATCTCCCTCGTAACCATTCAAAGTGATATAAGCATATCCCTGATTAGCAGAAAGCTTGGAAATAATATCATCATATGAGCCATAGGAAGCCGCATTAAAAACGATTGCCGGAACGTCTGAAATTGCATCAAAAAGTGCAGTAAACTGCTCATCTGTCTCTACACCAATCTCATCACTTGAATCAGCCTCTGCATTTTCACGAACAAATCCTGAAAATTCACCAGAATCCAGTTTATCTATACATTTTGTATATGTGAGTCCGTTGGTTTCTGAATTAATCTGCATCTCTCCGTACTCGGTATCTGTGCATGCATACAGTGTATTTCCATCTGAGAAAAGCGGATGGTTCTCATCGCCCATGGCATTTCCGACGCTTACAAGCTTCCTGTCAGCATTGTAAGCATACAGTGCTACTTCTGTAGCTGTTCCATCTTCCCCAGACACCTTGTCTGAAACTGCCAGAACATAATCTGTAGATCCTGCTATCTGGATATAGGCAAATCCCTCATTTTCGCCTTCAAGGTAGCTTATGATTTCATCGAAGCTATCGAAGGAATCTTTACCGGCACGTTCTTGAATAAAATCTGCAGGTATCATCTCTTCAATTTCTTCATTCTGGTCCTCACCTATGGTTTCTGTCTCCTGGGCTTCTGACGATACAGCCTCAGTAGTTTCAACCTTTGATGAAGATCCACAGGCAGTCAGCATACTTCCCGCTACTGCTGTGGCAAACACTAATGTTAAATATCTTTTTTTCATCTTCAATTTACCTCCTTATTAAACAGTCAGAACTTCATCTGCATGATCAAGTGCTTCCTCGATATTCTTGCAGAAATGATCTCTTCCGACCGTATCTACAAATCCATCTTTTTCCATGACATGCATTGGCTGCTCATTGACATGTGACAAGATCAGCGTAACACCATTTTTCTTGCATCTTTCATATAATGCAAACATCGCATTCATTCCTGTACTGTCTACTGCCGGCACTGCACGCATACGTAAAATCAGACATCTCGTCACATCTTTAACTTCGATCTGATTGATACGGTCTGCTGCTCCAAAGAAGAGTGGTCCTGTAATTTCATAAACTGCCAGCTCAAGCGGAATCTCTCTAAGTTCTGTGTCAGCATGAGAAGGCTCTTCCTTCTCCTTCTCTTCGTTTTGTTTCTGTTCTTTTGCTTCCTCAACATGAATCCAGTTTCTGACACCTGTCTCATCACTCATACGCTTCATAAACAGCAGGCAGGCCAAAAGCATACCGATCTCGATAGCAACTACAAGGTCAAATACTACTGTCAAGAAGAATGTAAGCACCAAAACTGCAATATCACTCTTAGGAGCCGTCTTTGCAAGTTTAACAAATGTTCTCCACTGGCACATATTATAAGCTACCATGAAAAGAATAGCTGCGATCGTAGGCATAGGAATCCAGCTTGCACATGGCATCAGAACCACGAGAATCAGAAGGAGTACAAGTGCATGAACCATACCGGCAATCGGAGAACGTCCTCCGTTTTTTATATTTGCTGCGGTACGTGCTATTGCACCGGTTGCAGGAATACCGCCAAAAAGAGCGGAAACGATATTACCGGCACCCTGTGCCACCAGCTCAGTATTTGAACGGTGTTTTCCACCGATCATTCCGTCTGCTACCACACATGAAAGCAGGGACTCAATTGCTGCAAGCACTGCAATCGTAAACGCATCAGACAGCGATCCCTGGATTACAGCATAGCTGAATACCGGAAGGCGAAATGCCGGAAGCTTGTTGCTGACCGTATAGAGATCACCTATCGTGTTGACACTTAGCGGCAGAAACTTCACCATCAGGATACCTGCTATAACTGCTACAAGGGATCCCGGAATCTTCTCTGTGATCATCGGCATCACAATAAGAATCGCCATACATACCACACCTACAATAATCGCATGTATGTTGACACTGCTAAATCCTGCTACAAAAGCCTTGAGCTTCTGCATGGTCTCGATTGTCTCCATACCTGCCGGATAAGTCACACCAAAAAAATCCTTCAGCTGGCCAATAACAATCGTAACTGCAATACCTGAAGTAAATCCTGTTGTAATCGTAAACGGGATGAACTTAATCAGCGAACCAAAATGACAAAATCCCATGACAATAAGAATAATACCAGCCATGATAGTCGCTACCGCCAGACCTTCAACACCACTTTTTGCCACAATACCGGCCACTATCGTTGCAAATGCTGCGGTTGGTCCTGCAATCTGCACCTGACTGCCGCCTAATAACGAAATCACAAATCCTGCTGCAATCGCCGTATAGATACCCTGTTCCGGACCTACACCTGAAGCCAGTGCAAGTGCAATCGAAAGAGGCAGTGCAATGATAGCCACGATGATACCGGCTACCACATCCGAAGCAAACTGTGCACCGGAGTAGTTCTTCAATGTTGTGAACAACATTGGACGTATCTTTTCCATAACTCTAAATCTCCCTTTTCTTTACTGCATAATAAATTCACAGGATTTCCCCATGAAAAACTGATATTGATATGACTGCTGTTAATATTTAAGATGTCAAGCAGGCCAATACTTACCTATTATACTGCAAATTATATAGCTGTCTAGTTTTTTCAAAATTTTAACATCTTTTTTTAAGTGTTCCGTAAGAAAAATGTGTATTTCTAAAATACCTCTGGCATTTCCCATGTATTTCGTCTATAATAGGAAGAAATTTTTACCGAGCACAGCTATGTTAAATGTGTGATATCACATCAATGCTGTATCAGATTAGGAGGAAATATGGACATTGTATGCTTAGATCTGGAAGGTGTTTTAGTACCGGAAATCTGGATTGCATTTGCTGAAGAAACCGGCATTCAGGAATTGAAAAGAACAACCCGTGACGAACCGGATTATGACAAATTGATGAACTATCGTTTAAATATTCTCCGTGAACACGGATTAGGACTCAAAGAAATTCAGGAAACGATCTCCAAAATTGATCCGCTTCCGGGTGCAAAAGAATTTTTAGACAAGCTTAAAGAAATCACTCAGGTAATCATCCTAAGTGACACATTCTCACAGTTTGCCGGACCTCTTATGAAAAAACTGGGCTATCCGACCATCTTCTGTAATTCACTTGTGGTCGCTGATAACGGAGAGATAACAGATTTTAAGATGCGCTGTGAAAAATCCAAATATACTACCGTAAAAGCTCTTCAGTCTTGCGGTTTTGAGACGATCGCCAGCGGTGACAGCCACAACGACCTTGCCATGATTGAGGCAAGCAAGGCAGGATTTCTTTTCCGTACAACAGATGAGATCAAAGCTGAATATCCGCAATTTCAGGCTTTCGAGACATATGATGAGCTGTTTGAGGCCATCAAAAAAGTTTTAGCTTAAAGACTTTTTCAAAGGCTAACATAGCCAATATCTAGTCTTAAATTATACAATATGTGTATTTAACGAAATTTGTCAAATTTAAAAACTCCTTGCATTTTCCATCCATTGATAGTAATATAGCTATGATGCGTCTGTAGCTCAGTGGATAGAGCGCCGGCCTCCGGAGCCTGAGGCGTAGGTTCGATTCCTATCAGACGCACTGTAACTAACACATAGCGACAGCGGAGTTATTCTCTGCCGTCGCTTTTTATATTTATAGTAACTGCCAGGGAGGAAATTATCTTGGAACTTAAGCATGTTTATGGAAGTACTTACTGTCTGCTAGGTCGGACAGCAATCGGTGTATACCGCATAGATGATACCCGATGTATTCTCTTCGATAACGGATATTCTAAAGAATATGATGAACTTGTTGATGCCCTTCAATCTGCCGGCATGACACCGGCTGGTCTGATTGTATCTCACGCCCATATTGACCACCACGGCAACAGCAAGCATCTGAGAGAATCTTTTAACATCCCTCTTGCCATGTCACTCGGTGAGGCCGGGCTTATTGCCTCTCCTGCCGCCTTGGAAAGATATACTAACTATTTTGGACGTTCAGACGAGGAAAAATATTCTATAGATAATGAACAGCGTTGTCCGGTTGACATAATCATACATCCAGAAGACACCTCTGTCACTCTCTGCGATGTGACATTTACTATTCATCATCTGTCCGGACATTCTGTAGATCATATCGTTATCGGCACACCTGACGATGTCTGCTTTACCGGTGATGCTCTTTTGACCGAAAATGTACTTCGCCATGTAAAACTTCCGTACTGTGACCATGTCGGCATGGATCTCAAAAGCAAGGAAGCCATCAAACATCTGCCTTATAAATACTGGATCATGTCCCATAAAGGTCCTTTTGACGGTGACATAAGTGAACTGGCCGATAAAAACATAAATTTAATAAAGCTCCGCCTGAATGAACTGGCAGAGCTTTTAAGGACACCTATGACCCGTGATGAGTTTTACCAGGCGGCAAGACGCCTGATCGGAATGTATATCGGAACCTATGACCAGCTTATTCGTCAGGAACGCCACCTGCGTCCTTATCTTGAACAGTTGGTTATGGATGGTTATGCCCATCTCGACGTCAAAAACGATACTGTATATTTTAGTCGGTAAACGTTACAGAATACGGCACCACATAAGCCGTATATTCCAATACCATTACAGTATCATCACATCTCCTACCGCACCTGTATCTGAGAATTCTGTCCACTCGCATACATTCACTGCGTGGTCAGCAATTCTCTCAAGATACTTTGCCACCATCAGAACATCTACAGCCACATCAGATTTATTACCATCTTTTTTAAGGAACTCAATCACTTCCTGTTTTACTCTCTCAAAGAAAGCATCGATGAGGTCGTCACGGCTATCAAACGTCTCGGCTGTATCTGTATCACCATCTACAAATGCCCGAATCGCATCCTGAACCATGGTCTTTACATTGGCAACCATTGCCGGAAGATGTTTGCTTACCAGACTTACATCTGATTTTTCGAGACGAAGTGACAAATCTGCTATATCCGCAGCCTGATCTCCCATTCTCTCAAGGTCTGTTACCACCTTAAGGGCTGTAGAAATATGTCTGAGATCGCTTGCCACCGGCTGCTGCTTAAGCATAAGCGTCAGACAGTGTGTCTCGATCTTTCTCTCCATATTGTCCACATCGCGGTCACCTTTTATAACTTTATTTGCCAACTCAGTATTGTGCTCACTGAGTGCCTGAAAGCTATTATCTATGGCATCTTCAACCATCTGACTCATCACCATCAGCTCATGGTTAAGACTGTCCAGTTCCTGTAAAAATGCATCTCTTATAGGCATTGCACGTTTCCTCCATCTTATCTCTTTCACACATCAGCCAAATCGACCTGTAATATAATCTTCTGTCTTTTTTTCTCTCGGATGTGAGAACAGATCTGTTGTCGGTGCGTATTCTACCACTTCGCCTACCAGGAAAAATGCCGTATAATCAGCTATACGGGTAGCCTGCTGCATATTGTGTGTTACGATAACAACTGTGTATTTTTTCTTAAGCTCCCCCATCAAATCCTCGATCTTGAGTGTAGATATAGGATCCAGAGCAGACGTCGGCTCATCCATCAAAAGAATCTCAGGCTCTACTGCCAGGGCACGAGCTATACAAAGACGCTGCTGCTGTCCACCGGAAAGACCAAGTGCCGAACGTTTCAGACGATCCTTGACCTCATCCCAGAGTGCTGAACCCCGAAGACTTCTCTCGACAATCTCATCAAGTTCAGCTTTACCCTTGATACCATGAATTCGTGGTCCGTAAGCTATATTGTCATAGATACTCATCGGAAATGGATTTGGCTGCTGAAATACCATACCCACCTTTTTTCTAAGAAGTGTGGTATCAACTCTCTGATCATAGATATCTTCTCCGTCAATAAGCACTTTTCCATCAATGGTAACATTTGGCACCAGGTCGTTCATACGATTAAGTGTTTTCAAATATGTTGATTTACCACAGCCGGACGGACCGATAAACGCTGTGATCTGATTTTCATATATATCAAGATTGATATTTTTTAGTGCATGATTATTTCCATAGTACAGATTAAGTTCTGATGTAGAAATTTTTGTTTCCATATATTTCCTCTTTATACTTTATTTCAGTTTTGTCACATCAAAGCGATTCGTCAAAAACCTGGTCAAAAGGTTGATTCCAAGTACGATGATTAACAGTACCACTGCTACAGCGAATGCCTGGTCATACTTAGCCTTCTGCATTGACAGATACAGCTGAATGGTAAGTGTACCACTCGATTCAAATAATTTTCCAAAAAGATTCTTCGGCAGCTGGAAACCACTTCCTGCTGTAAACAGAAGTGCTGCA
Organism: bacterium; assembly: GCA_963657995.1. Taxonomy (GTDB): domain Bacteria; phylum Bacillota; class Clostridia; order Lachnospirales; family Lachnospiraceae; genus Otoolea. Next base: position 43,453 of record CAVKOQ010000001.1, on the reverse strand, counting down.
GACTCGCCTACGATACGTCCGATTGAAAGAATAACACCTGTGAGAATACCCGGTGCAGCACTCGGAAGAAGAATTGTACGAATCATGTACCATTTGGTTGCACCTATTCCAAGTGCACCACTTCTGTAGCTATCCGGAACTGTCTTAAGTGCTTCCTGAGTATTTCTCGTTATCAGAGGAAGTACCATTAGTGTAAGTGTAAATGAGCCAGTAAGTACTGAATATCCAAGTCCCAGTGTCATTCCGAAGAATACCATACCAAACAGACCGAATATAATCGATGGAATACCGGAAAGTATCTCTGTGGTAAACTCAATCGTCTTTACCAGTTTTCCCGGCTTTGCGTACTCATTCAGATATATTGCAGAACCGATTCCGACCGGTGCTGCGACTATAAGCGTGATAACGATGATATAAATCGTATTTACGATATTTCCGAGAATACCGAAAGTTCCTTTAAGTGAACTCTGTACGGTTGATAAAAACTGCCATGAAATCTGCGGAAGTCCTCTCACGAATACATATCCCATGATTCCGACAAGAAGTGCGATAGCAAATGCCGCTGACAGATAAATGAGTGCTTTCAGGACATTGTCCATAGGACGGACGCGCTTATCGTATATGCTCGTCATTTTATTATCTGTCATTTGCCTTGCCCTCCTTTACAAATATTCTGGTAAGAACTGTATTGATAAACATGATAAATATGAACAGCACCAGACCGATAGTAAAGAGAACCTCTCTGTGAAGTCCCTCTGAGTAGGACATCTCAGCAACAATAGCTGTTGTCAGGAAACGTACTGAGTTAAATGGAAGCGGAACATTTACCGAACTTCCTGATACAAGGCTGATAGCCATGGCCTCACCGATTGCACGTCCGCATCCGAGCACTATAGCTGTGATGATACCTGAGTGTGCTGCCGGAACAATTACCTTGAAGATGGTCTGAATATGTGTTGCACCAAGTGCTAAGGATGCACTTTTAAGATTCTTAGGAACCGCCCTGAGTGATGACTCACTTATGTTGATAACTGTCGGAAGTATCATGATTGCCAGAACCAGAACCGCTGATATGAGGTTTGCACCACCGGTATACTGATGAGTTGTGGAACCTGAGAAAATCTTAAGTTCCAGCTTGTACATAAGCGGATTTAAAATCAAGATTCCCAAAAGTCCGTAAATAACTGACGGAATACCTGCCAAAAGCTCAACCGCCGGGCGAACCACTGCTGCTACCTTATAAGGTGCGACCTCAGCTAAGAAAATAGCTGTAAAAAGACCAATCGGAACACCGATTAAAATTGCTAAAAATGTTCCTACGATTGATGTCAGGATAACAAAGAGGATACCGAACGATGCCGGATTACCTGTTGGTTTCCATACTGTACCGAACAGTATGTCTGCAATACCAACCTTAAAGAGTGCCGGTGTTCCGCTGACTATCATGTATAAAGTAATTGAAAAAACTGCTACTACAGCCAGAAGTCCGCAGGCTGTAAAAATTAACTCTGCCGCCCTCTCAACCGCTGATTTAGAAGCGTGACTGCCAAGTATTGAAAATTTTTTTTCGTGCATACATCTCTCCTGCTTAAACAAGTAAGACTATCTGTAACTTATAGGAGCCGGTCATCCCAGATGCCGGCTCTTAACAGTCACGATTATTTTGTAGTGATAAGACCTACAGATTTAACCAGTTCGTCGCCTTCTGCTGAGTATACGAAGTCAAACAGTGCCTGTACAAGCTCGTTCTGCTCAGAAATTTCACCATTTGTTGCCATAACGAATGGACGGCTTAAGAAGTACTCGCCTGCCTTGATATTTTCTTCTGTCGGCTCTACATCATCAAGTTTTACTGCCTTTACAGTATCATCAACTACGTCAAGTGATACATATCCTACAGCACCCGGTGTAGATGCAACCTTTGCCATAACAGCACCTGTGGAATCAAGCTCGTTTGCGTATTTACAAGCATCCTCAAGACCAAGCAGCTCCTCAAATGCTCCTCTTGTACCAGAACCAGCCTCACGTCCTACTACTACAATCGGCATGTCGCTTCCGCCTACATCTTTCCAGTTTGTTACGCTTCCGTCGTAAATGCTTGTAAGCTCATCCTTGGTAAGTCCGTCTACTGCGTTGCTCGGGTCTACAACTACTGCGATACCATCGATAGCTACGATATTTTCAACTGCACCTTTTGCCTTCTCCTCGTCCTTCAAGGCTCTGGAAGAATCACCTACATCACACTGTCCTGCCAGTACTGACTCAATACCTGCAGAAGAACCTGTAAACTCGGCCTGAACAGTTACATTCGGATATTTCTCCATGAAGGTCTCTGCCAGTGCATTAGCAAATTTTTCCATTGAAGTGGAACCTGCCAGTGTGATAGAGCCACTTAAATCTTTTGTATCAGCACTTTTTTCTGCTGTGTCTGCTGCTTTATCAGCTTCTGTTGTGCTTGTATCTGCTGCTGTTTCAGCTGCTGTTGTTGCTGTATTAGATGAACCGCATCCAACTACTCCTGCTGCCAGAACAGCTGCACCTAAAACTGCGATTGTTGTCTGAATATTTTTTCTCATAATAAAATTCCTCTTTCCTCTCTTGTTTCAAGATTTTTTTACATTTGATTAATTACAATACGCAGTATAAAAGATTCTCTTATGGTCAGAAATCATATTTCGGTATCATTTTTGTAAAATTCAGGTAATTTTTGTGGGATGAAATGTAAGATGCTTTTTTATTTCATAGGACTCACTTTCCTATGAAATAAAAAAGAGAACCAACAGGCCATAATGACCAGTCGATTCTCTTTTTTGTTTTATTCTACAATAACTATGAATAGCTTTCTTACTTAAGTACAACCTTCTTGAAGTTCTTCTTACCTCTCTTTAATACTACTCCATCTCCAGATAACTGCTCTTTTGTAAATACTGCTTTAATATCTTTTAACTGATTTCCGTCTACGGATACACCGCCCTGCTCTACGTTTCTTCTTGCCTCTGAACGCGACACAGCCAAGCCTGATTTCTGAAGAATAGACAGAATGTCGATTTCATCACCGTTAAGGTCTTCTTCTGTCAGTTCAAATTTCGGCATATCTGCAGCATTTCCGCTTGAGAAGATAGCTTTGGCAGCTGCCTGTGCTTTCTCAGCCTCTTCATCACCATGAACAAGCTTTGTAAGCTCATAAGCTAAGATCTCTTTTGCTGTATTTAACTGGCTGCCTTCCCACTTATCCATCTCATCGATCTGCTCAAGCGGAAGGAATGTAAGCATACGCAGACACTTAAGTACATCAGCATCAGCGACATTTCTCCAGTACTGGTAGAACTCAAATGGAGATGTCTTTTCCGGGTCAAGCCATACAGCACCTGACTGTGTCTTGCCCATCTTCTTGCCTTCTGAGTTTAAAAGCAGTGTAATTGTCATCGCATGTGCATCTTTTCCGAGTTTTCTGCGGATAAGCTCTGTACCGCCAAGCATGTTGCTCCACTGGTCATCACCGCCGAACTGCATGTTGCAGCCGTATTTCTGGAACAGCATATAGAAATCGTAGCTCTGCATGATCATGTAGTTGAACTCTAAGAAGCTTAAACCTCTCTCCATTCTCTGCTTATAGCACTCAGCAGTCAGCATACGGTTAACGCTGAAATGAGGTCCAACCTCGCGAAGAAGGTTTACATAATTAAGATTCATCAGCCATTCTGCATTATTTACAAGAAGTGCCTTATCATCTGAGAAATCAATAAAACGGCTCATCTGCTTTTTGAAGCAGTCGCAGTTGTGCTGAATGGTCTCAGGTGTCAGCATCTGACGCATATCTGTACGTCCTGACGGGTCACCGATCATACCGGTACCACCGCCAAGAAGTGCTATCGGCTTATTGCCGGCCATCTGGAGGCGTTTCATCAGGCACAGTGCCATGAAATGTCCTACATGAAGGCTGTCTGCGGTCGGGTCAAAACCGATATAGAATACAGCTTTTCCCTCATTTACCATCTTTTTGATCTCTTCCTCGTTTGTAACCTGGGCGATCAGGCCTCTGGCTACCAGTTCTTCATAAATCTGCATTTTCACTTTCTCCTTATTTTGCTTTAATATTCACGTCTAAGCCTATCAAATTCTTTCTGTATTATAAGCAATATGAATTATTTGTCAAGTTGCTTTTGCAAGTGCCGCCATTTGTTCTAATATTTCCCTTGCCGTCACAAGCATCATTTCACAATCTGTATTCTTTTTTCTTGGATCTTTGTAGTAAAAAATTGGTACCTCTCCTGTCCTGAATGTCAGTGTGCCTTTGTATTTCTCCATAATAGCAGGTATTCCGGATACATCCAGATTCGCTTTCTGATACATCTTTATTGTAATATCCTGCTTTTTCACATCTATCTCCACTACACCGGCCTTATGTGCCAGAGCCTTCAAATCAGCGATTTTTAAAAGATTTTCGACTGATCTTGGCAGCTCACCGAATCTATCCATCAGCTCGTCCTGCATATCCATGTATTCTTCCTGATTTTCTATACCAGAGATACGCTTGTATACATCGAGTTTCTGATATTCATTCCTTATATATGAAGAAGGTATATACGCGTCTATATCACAGTCAACCACTGTCTCAAAATCTTCGGCGGCCTTCTCACCTTTAAGTGCCAGCACGGCCTCATTAAGAAGCTTACAGTACAGATCGTATCCGACAGCCTCCATGTGACCGTGCTGCTCGGCTCCAAGAAGATTTCCTGCACCTCTAAGTTCAAGGTCACGCATGGCAATCTTTATTCCGCTTCCAAGCTCAGTAAACTCTCTGATCGCCTGCAGACGTTTTTCCGCCTCTTCACGCAAAAGTTTATCTCTTCTGTACATCAAAAAAGCATACGATGTACGTCCGGAGCGGCCTACACGGCCTCGAATCTGATATAGCTGTGACAGTCCAAGACGATCTGCGTCATGAATAATGATAGTATTCGCATTGGGAATATCAAGCCCAGTCTCTATGATGGTAGTCGATACCAAAACATCTATGTTTCCCTCAACAAAATCCAGCATAATCTTCTCAAGCTCATGTTCATGCATCTGTCCATGTGCAAATACTACGTTGGCCTCGGGTACGAGTGCCGCCACCCTGTTGGCTACTTCTTCTATATTATTGACCCTGTTATAAACATAGTAGACCTGTCCGTCCCTGGCCAGCTCTCTGTGAATGGCCTCTCTGACCATCTCATCATTATATTCCATGACATAGGTCTGGATCGGGAGACGATCTACAGGCGGCTCTTCAAGTACACTCATATCACGGATACCGATAAGACTCATGTGAAGTGTACGCGGTATAGGTGTGGCGGTCAGCGTCAACACATCTACATTTTCCCTGAGTCTTTTGATCTTCTCCTTATGCGTAACACCAAATCTCTGCTCCTCATCGATGATAAGAAGTCCGAGATTTTTGAATACAACATCTTTCGAAAGCACTCTGTGAGTACCTATGATGACGTCAACCTGACCTTTTTTCAGGTCTTCAAGTGTCTTTTTCTGCTCACCGGCCGTGCGAAATCTCGACAGCATGTCTACTCTGACAGGAAAATCCTTCATTCTCTGCACAAATGTGTTGTAATGCTGCTGTGCCAGAATCGTCGTCGGCACCAGATAGACAACCTGTTTACCCTCCTGAATTGCCTTAAAAGCCGCTCTAAGAGCAATCTCAGTCTTTCCATATCCGACATCGCCGCAAATCAGACGATCCATGATGCGGTGGCTTTCCATATCCTTTTTAGTTGCATCTATTGCCTCAAGCTGATCCTCCGTCTCCTCAAAAGGAAACATCTCCTCAAATTCACGCTGCCATACAGTGTCAGGTCCGTACTGATATCCTTCGCTTCTCTGGCGTGCTGCATAAAGTTCTACCAGCTCTTTTGCGATATTTTTGACTGCACCACGCACCTTACTCTTCGTCTTGTTCCATTCGGCCCCGCCGAGCTTGTTGAGCTTAGGTGTCTTTGCGTCAGATCCGGCATATTTTTGTATTCCCTCAAGTCGTGTGGCCGGAAGATATAGATTGCCTCCATCGCGGTACTCTATCTTTATGTAATCTTTGACAACCTTGTCCTGCTCTATCTTTTCAATTCCGCGATAAATCCCCAGTCCATGGCTTTCATGTACTACATAATCTCCGACCGTAAGCTCTGAAAAACTCTGAATCTTCTTGCCCTGATATGAAAGCTTTTTCTTCCTTTTATGTGCCTGTCCGCCGCCAAACATGTCTCCCTCAGTTATGACGACAAATTTGATAAGCGGATATTCGAAACCACGGTGAAGCTTTCCGTAAGTAACCAGGATTTCTCCCGGTTTCACGCTATTTTGTCCTTCATCCGGACAAAACGCACCAAGTTCGTACTCTCTGAGTTCTAAAGCCAAACGACTGGCCCTCGTTCTCGATGCAGCCAAAAGGACAACTCTGTATTTTTCTTTCTTCCATCGCTTCAGATCACTTAATAAAAGCTCAAATCCATTCTGATATGAATTAACATTTTTGACAGTAAGACTGTACTTTTTCTTCACTGTCATGCCTGTAAGCTTCTGATCAAGTCCAAGCATGAGAAGCGTCCGCTCTCCCATCGCCATCGAAAATGCTTCTTTAGCAGAATAAAGAAAACCAGTCTGCCCCGGAAGAAGATAACCATTATTAAGGCGGTTGGTCATACTCTCCTTAAATTCACTCTCAGTTGCATCTGCCTTCTCCTTAAGTCTAAGTGGCTCATCAAGAAATACTGTGAGTTTTTCTTTCGGAAAATAGTTAATAAAAGATACCGTCTCCCTGCAAAAGAACCTGATATAGCTTCCAAGGCCATGTACCCTGAACCCCTCTTTTAGTCCCTCTAAAACCTCCGAAACAGATGAATCTATCCTGTAGGCTTCCTCTGTCTTCATCGAGTCGCGAAGTTTTTTTACATATTTTTTCCGTTCTTTTTCTATAGCTTCGATTCCGTCCTGAATCTGTGCCTTAGAAAGTGCCATCTCTGTCGCCGGATAGATGGAGGCCTCGGTTACCTGCTCGATCGATCGCTGACTTTCCGGATCAAATGTCCTGATTGAATCTACTTCATCTCCCCACAGTTCTATTCTATAAGGAACTTCCTCCGTTAATGGAAATATATCGATAATTCCGCCTCTCACTGAAAACTGTCCTGATCCATCGACTTCAGCAACCTTCTCATAGCCCATTTCCGCCAGTTTGTGTGTCAGTTCATCAATTTCGACGGTATCTTCTGACCCGATTTTAAGGCTTCGCATCTGTAGCATAGAAATCGGCAGCAGATGTTCCATCAGGGCATCTATCGTCGTGATAACTATACCACTGGAACTTTCCAGAATCCGTCTCATGACCTGAATTCTTTGCTTTGTCAAAAGATTTCCATGGATATCAGATGTATAAAACAAAAGATCCCTTGCCGGATACAGGGCTGCATCTATGCCAAGCCCCCTGTAATCGTCGCAAATCTCCCTGGCTCTTGAGTCATCATATGTAACCACCAGCTTCCAGTCCGTCACATCAGAAAGTTCCGACATCATATGAACCTTCTGTGAATCAAGGCATCCGGTTACCAGAAGCGGTCCTTTTTCGCGTATGAGATCCGTCTTCAGATCCTTAAATTCTATCATCTCATTAAGCGGATTAGCAAACAAATCGCTCATAATTATCAGATCTCTTTCTTCTAACTGTCCTGTTTCTCCTTAGACAACTTTTCCTTCTCTGCACGAGCTGCACCGTTAAAATGATTCATCGCAGCTTCTACGCCTTCATTCATCATGTCAGCCACAGCGGCTGCACCGTCATTAAATGCTGTCTTCATGGTATCAATTTCATCTTTATGAAAATGTCCAAGCACATAATCTGCAAGATCCATGCGTGCCGGCTTTTCTCCTACACCTATTCTTACACGTGCAAATTCTTGTGTTCCAAGATGAGCAATGATATTTTTAATCCCGTTGTGGCCTCCGGCACTTCCTTTTTTACGGATTCGTATACCGCCAGGAACCAGGCTGATATCGTCGTAAATCACGATAAAATCTGACGGATCTACCTTGTAATAATCCATCACCTGTCTGATACACTCTCCGCTTAGATTCATATATGTCTGCGGTTTGACGAGAATAACCTTATTTCCATCGATCACTCCCTTGCCGATAAGTCCCTTAAATGCCTTCTCCCTGATATCGATACTATACTTATCTGCCAATACGTCAAGAGTCTCAAATCCCACATTATGTCTTGTTCCTTCATATTCTTTTCCGGGATTTCCAAGCCCTGCGATTAAATACATAACTAAGTTTCTCCTTATTTTGACTTCACAACTTCAAGTGCTTTCTGCAGCTGATTATCATTTTCTTCAGAAATATTATATTGCCCAGCTACCGCTTCATCAAGCTCAACCTCAACATCAGGTGTTATTCCTTTTTCGTGGATATCATTTCCGTTTGGAGTATAATAATGCTGTGTTGTGAGCTTAATTCCACTTCCATCAGAAAGTGACATAAAGGTCTGCACAATTCCTTTTCCAAATGTGGTCGTTCCGACAATAGTAGCTGCCCCGTAGTCCTGCATAGCTCCGGAAAATAACTCGGATCCACTGGCAGAATTGCCATTTACAAGCACGACCATAGGAATATCAAGACTATGTCCGTCTCCCGCATCGTACTTATCCTCATTGCCTCTATCATCTGACACAGTAACGATCCGTCCGCCATCCTTTATAATATAATCTACCATAGATATAACCGTATTTATCTCACCGCCAGGGTTATTTCTAAGGTCGATAATGAGGCGTTTCATTCCTTCACTTTGCAATTCTTCTATTTGGGATTTGAACTGGTCAGCCGTGACACGTTCAAACTGTATTACAGAGATATAACCAACCTCGTCATCAAGCATCTTTCCTGATACTGTCTGAACATCGATCGTTCTCCTCGTCATTGTGATATCTATATACTCGTCACTGCTCTCACGGTATACGGTAATGGTAACATCTGTTCCCTCTTCACCCTTGACATACTCACTTACAAGAATATCCAAATCTAAACCGACAACCTCTGTTCCGTCAACCATGTATATAAAATCTCCCGGAAGAATACCTCCCTCTTCTGCCGGACTTCCCTCAAAAACACGCACTATCGAGCTCACACCGGTCGTAGGATCCTGAGATACCAGTGCACCTATACCACAGTAGGAGCCGTTGATATCTTCAAAAAAGCCCGCCACCTGATCAGCTGAGTAATAGGCTGCATACGGATCATTTAATCCTTTTATAAAGCCCTGATAAATGCCGTTCTCTTCTTCTGCCGTATCAATTTTTTCCTGAAACAGATAATTATTATCTATAATATTCTGTATCTCTTTCAATTTCTTTGCAACTTTGTTAAAATCCAGCTTTTCCTGTGCCTCGGAAGCTGTCGCCTCACTCTTTACCTGTGACCTAACCTGCTTATTTAAGACATTGTATCTTAAAATATTGACACCTACAAAAGCCCCGATAGCTACTGCAAATACCATTATCGTCGCCAAAACTCCGGCCAGCACACCATGCCAGAATTTATTCTTTTCATCCATCTATTCTGCCTCCTGATTTATGTCATAATATTGGTTCTGGTGGTCCAACACCAAGACCTCCGCTTACACGGATTATTTAGTGTTTCTCACTGCCTGATACAGTCATTTTACGGACTTACATAGTTTGATGGGTTTACATAACTTCCGTTTTTTCGAACTCCAAAATGAAGATGCGGACCCGTCGAGTAGCCTGTGGAACCCACCTTGGCTATTGTCTGTCCCGCTTTTACCGTATCGCCTGCCGATACAAGCAGCTGTGAACAGTGCATGTACACTGTTGAAAGTCCATTTCCGTGGTTGATCATGATATAGTTTCCTGCAGAATAGCTGTAGGTTGCGATGGAAACGGTTCCGCCAGCTGCTGCAACTATGTTGCTGCCTGTAGACGCACTGATATCGATTCCTTTATGATTGGAAGATGCGCCTTCTGTAGGAGATGTACGGCTGCCAAATCCCGATGTAATCCGACTGCTTGAAGGACAAGGCCATCTGAGTGTAGAATTTCCGGAAGAAGTACTTGTACTGTTATTTGAAGCCTGATTGCCTGCTGCCTTCTTTGCAGCTGCCTCAGCCGCAGCTTTCGCAGCAGCCTCCTCTTCCTTCTTCTTAATCTCAGCCTCCATCTGGGCTATCTTAGCCTCCTGAGCATTTATATCGTCTTCATATGCCTTCGCCTGTGCGGATTTTTCACTGATCTGAGCATTTACATTCTGAAGTTCCTTGTTTTTCTCATTTAAAATGAGCTGCACCGAATCCTGTTTGGCCTCTGTCTGAGATTTCATGTCCTGAAGTTCAGCCTTCTCAGTCTCCAGTTTTTTCTTGTTTTCTGCGATAGTTTCCTTGGTAGCCACGTACTGGTCGAGCATCTTTCTATCGTAAGCAGAAATCTTGGAAACATACTCGGCCCTGTTTAGAAGTTCTGACAGTGACTTAGATTCCATAAGAAGATTTAAGTAACTGCTGTCTCCTTTTTCGTACATATATTTTATGCGCATTTTCATCGAGGAATACTGTTTTTCTTCGGTTTTTTGTGCTTCATCGAGCTTTTCGGCAGTTTCTTCTATATTTTTTTGCTTATCAGAAATGTTATCTTCCAGTTTAGTGACCTGTGACTGCAGCTCATTTATCTTTGAATCAAGCTCTTTTACATAATTCTCAGTACTGCTCTTCTTACCCTGAAGGCTTTTTATAGCCTCCTCCGTCTTCTTTTTTTCCTGTTCCAGGGCACTTTTCTTATCCTTGGCACTGCTCACATCCTTCTTTGTCGCTGCAGACGCAGTAGAGACCTGTGCAGATGCCAGTGTCGCCATGACTAACATCAAAGCAACGCGTGCTTTCAATCCCCGTTTCTTCATCGTTTAATCCTTTTTTATAACCGTTCTGTTCTCTACAATTCTTCCTGAATAATCTCTTTAATATCCTCTTTTTCTTTTAAACTACTATACTTTCAAATGTCTTCTTATAGTGAAGAAACTTCCGAAAAATCCGATTCCCACACCAAGAGTCATAGCTACTGCTACCATGCTCGGAAAGATCGTATTGATCGGGATAAACTCCACCAAATTTGATAAAATCTCAAATTTATCCATCATATATGCCACTGCATGAAGATACAAAAAATACATTGCCGCAAGCGGAACCAGAGCACCTACAAGTCCAATAATCACACCCTGTACGACAAACGGTGCACGGATCATGAAATTCGTCGCACCTATAAGTCTCATAATCCTGTTTTCTTCTCTCCTGAATGCTGCTGCCGTGGTGATGGTGTTGCTTATAAGGAAGATAGCAACGGCAAGCAGGATGCCTATGATGACTACCGACAAAAGTCCAAGCATCTTATTAAAGCTTGAAAGTCCGGATGCAGTATCACTGGAATAATTGATCTTACGGATTCCCTGAACCGTGCCAAGCCACTCGACGATATCATCCTGCATATCGATATCCTTGAGATATATCTCATAAGATGACGAATCAGCAAGCGGATTGTCCTCGGCAAATCCATCAGCCAAATCCTCTGCTCCCTTAAAATAATCTTTTTTGAAGTTTTCCCATGCCTCATCGGCTGATACATATTTTACTTCTTTGACTTCACTACGGGTCCGAATTTCATCCCCTATCTTCTGTATATCTTCTTCGCTCATATTCTCGTTAAAAAATATTGTGATTCCGACTGTAGTTTCCGCATTTCTTACCATATATTGAACATTGGCTATGAGGCCGAAAAACATACAGAAAAGGAATATACATGCTGAAATGATCGCAACCGACGCCATGGAAAACCAGACATTTCGGATGATATTTTTCATTCCCTCTTTTATGCAATAAGTCATAGTACTAATTTTCATCCCAGATACCGCCTTTTTGATCTCCCGTCAGCACTCCTCTTGTTAGTGTAATCACTCTTTTTCCCATCTCTGCTACAATCTCATGGCTATGTGTAACCACAACCACTGTAGTTCCACGCTTGTTGATCTCATCCAAAAGTGCCATAATCTCCATGGAATTGTGTGCATCTAAATTTCCTGTCGGCTCATCTGCAAGCAGTATTTCCGGTGAATTAATCAGTGCTCTTGCAATAGCCACCCTCTGCTGTTCACCGCCGGATAGCTGATTCGGATATGCCTTATATTTAGAAGAAAGTCCTACAAGTCTTAGCATTTCAGGCACATTTTTCTTGATCTCGCGAGGCGATACTCCTATGACACGCTGTGCAAATGCCACATTTTCGTATACTGTTTTTTCTTTAAGAAGTCTAAAATCCTGAAATACCACACCGAGCCGTCTGCGATACTTAGGTATATATCTTCTTGGCATAGTTGTAAGATCCATGTCGTTGACTATGATACGTCCCGATGTCGGCTCTAATTCCTTAAGAAGGAGCTTTAAAAGTGTAGATTTGCCTGATCCGCTCCTTCCCATGATAAATACAAATTCGCCATCATGAATCTTTATATTAATCCCCTTAAGGGCCTTATTTCCTGTTTTATACGTCTTTTTGAGATCCCTAATCTCTATCATTAGAATTTCCTCGCGTAAATAAAATTGCTGCGGCAAAGATATTGTTCCTCCCCGCCACAGCAACTTTTATGAACAGTTACATTAATTTTAATCTTTAATCCTGATTAATAATCTAGATTTTCCATGTATTTCATGTATTTTACGACCATAAGTGCAATTTTAAATGTTATAGCGTCCTCAAAAACGCGAAGATCGAGTCCCGTGCTTTTCTGAAGCTTGTCCAGACGATATACAAGTGTGTTGCGGTGTATATAAAGCTGTCTGGATGTCTCAGATACATTCAGGCTGTTCTCGAAAAACTTATTGATCGTAGTAAGTGTTTCTTCATCGAACTCATCCGGTGATTTACCGTCAAATATTTCCTTGATAAACATACGGCACAGCGGCAGCGGAAGCTGATATATCAGACGGCCGATACCAAGCTTACTGTATGCAACAACATTTTTGCTTCCGTAGAAAATCTTTCCTACATCGAGTGCCATCTTAGCTTCCTTGTAGGAACGCGATACATCCTTGATCTCATTGACGATGGTTCCAAATGCAACACTTGCTTTGGTCATCGACTCGGTTCCAAGCATGTCAACAATCATGCCTGCGGTCTTTTCAAGGTCATCATATGTCTCACCCGGCTTTACTTCTTTGACAAGAATTATGTTCTTTTCATCAACAGCCGTGATAAAATCCTTTGTCTTTGTCGAAAACAGGCTTCTAACTGTCTCAAGTGCATTTACATCTTTTTCCTGCTGTGTTTCGATAATAAATACAATTCTCTTTACATTGGTCTCTATATGCAGCTTTTTCGCACGGTTGTAGATGTCCACCAGAAGAAGGTTATCGAGAAGCAGGTTCTTGATGAAATTGTCCTTGTCAAAGCGCTCCTTGTAAGCTACAAGCAGATTCTGAACCTGAAATGCAGCCATCTTTCCGACCATATATACATCATCGCTTTCGCCTTCAGCCAAAAGTATATATTCCAGCTGGTGGTCATCAAAAACCTTAAAAAACTGATATCCCTGTACTACCTGGCTGTCTGCCGGAGAGTCTACAAAAGCCAGAATTGCACTTTCATATTCCTCAGCACCGGTAAATGTAGACGCCAGTACCTTGCCCTCTGTATCACAAATACAGAGATCAACACGCGTAATTCCTTTTAACCCCTCAACATTGGTCTGGAGTATCTGGTTAGAAATCATATTCCTCTCTCCTTTTTTTATTTATTGCTGCTGTAACCTTGCCCCCACTTGATTACTAGCCAAACTTTGATATATATTTTAAAGCAAAATGACGAAAAAAAAAAGAGGGCGGACGAAAAAAAGTTAAATTTTTCGTCATTTTGCCCTCATTTCTTTATAATTTATTTTGCTGCGATTGCTTCCATCTCCATCAGAACGCCCTTAGGAAGCTTGGATACTTCTACACAGGAACGTGCCGGGCATGCACCCTCGAAGTATTTCGCATAAATTTCGTTGATTTTTCCAAAATCATCCATATTCTGGATAAATACTGTTGTCTTCACAACCTGATCCATAGATGCTCCTGCTGCCTCAAGAAGGTTCTTTACATTGGTAAGCACCTGCTCTGCCTGTTTCTCGATACCTTCTGGAATCTCTCCTGTAGCCGGATTAACAGGAATCTGTCCTGATGCAAATACCATTCCATTTACTTCGATTGCCTGTGAATAAGGTCCGATAGCTGCCGGTGCGTTAGTTGTGCTGATTACTTTCTTCATGTCTGTCTCTCCTTGTCTTTTAATATGTACTTATATAAATTTCTATTTCAAACGGATAGATTTATCATCTATCTCTACTTTTCCTTCTTTTAAAAGCTGTCCTATCGCCCTCTTGAATGCGTTCTTGCTGAGGCCGAACTCCTGTTTTATAATCTGTGGATCAGCCCGATCATTGAACGGAAGTATTCCCTTTTTCTCTTTAAGACGGGCTATGACTGCTTCTGCATCTGCATTCATCTGGCGGTATGCTAACTCACGAAGGCTCAAATCAAGTTTTCCGTCATCACGAACTTTCATGACACGCACTTTTAAGATCTCGCCCAGACGACACTGTCCGAAGATCTCTCGTTTAGGAATCAGTCCAAAATAACGATCCTTAACTGCTACAAAAATTCCAAGATTTTCGTTTATCTCATAGACGCGTCCCTCTGTCCAGTCATCTTTCTTGCAATGTGCGTCGCTGTGAAGATACGGATATACCTTCATCGTAGCTGCCAATCGTCCACTCTTATCAATATAGAGTGCCACAAGACAATCCTCTCCTGCTTGAACCGGATATATCTGTTCTTTAAAAGGAAGCAGCAAATCCTTCTCAAGTCCCATATCAAGAAATGCACCTATCTTTGACACATCCTTAACCTTCAAAACAGCAGTTTCTCCCAGCTCAAGTTTCGGCATGGATGTAGTTGCAATCAGACGATCCTCTGAATCCTTGTAAATAAACACTTTAAGCTTATCGCCTACTTTTGTACCCTCCGGCACCTGTTTCTTCGGAAGTAAAACTGCGGCTGTATCGTCCTTCTTCTGCCCCAGATATATACCGAAGTTTTTCTCCCTTACCACTATAAGTTCTTCTACTCTTCCCAGTTCAATCATGTCATTCGTCCTCTCTTTTCTTATGCACGTCCCCTACAGTTCATGCGTAATAGCATCTTTTTCAAGCATCAAATTCGCATATATATTGTTATTTTCATCCTGAAGTGAAACTATATATCCATTTGGTAACTCTGCAAGTTTCGGATACATGATATCTCCTAAAACTGCAGCTTTACGGTACTGAACATGGAGTCTTCCAACCGCAAATTTCGCAGGAAGTATCTCTGTTGCAATCGACACATACTGTGCGTTATTCACATGGCGGTTCGTATCCAGATGATGCCTCTCCACGGTAATAGGCGATACTGCCTCATACTCATACGGCAGGCTTATTTTCCTATCAACTGGCTGCATATCTAACTTGTTATCTTCCAGATGATATGCGTCAAGCTGGCTCTTCGGCACGCGAACCGGACACCCTTTCTCCAAATCATAGTAAAACCATGTAGAATCTGCCTTGACAAGCAGTGCTCCTGCCTCGTCCTCGATCGTAAAATTTCTGTAACCGTATATTCCTTTAAATCCATATGGCCATGTAGAGATGCGGATTCTCTCTCCAAAATGCGGTTTTCTCAGGATCTCGATCTGCCACTCGCTCAGCCACCAGGCTCTTTTTTCCTCATTCAGATAGGAAATACCGAGCTTTAAGTCTTCTGACTGAAATGTCGAACAATCTTGAAGATAATTCATAATTCCCACTATGGAAAGATCTCCATACTCATCCGCCTCACTGTAGCGGATCCGACTGTCAAATGTATACATCCCGCTCTGATTTCCTTTCCTGACTCTACAATTCACTAAACCTCATCTGGTTCATTATATCCGATTCACAACATGTTGTCCAGTGAGAGTTGAATGTCGTTTTTCTCATAAATAATAAACAGCATCCCATTCGTCAACTGTTTTTTTTAATTTTAAAAAAACAGTTGACGAATCTTCTCATATACAGTATAATACAAATCGTTCAATTCATTGGGCTATCGCCAAATGGTAAGGCAACGGACTCTGACTCCGTCATTTTCAAGGTTCGAATCCTTGTAGCCCAGCTAAAAGCATTTGTTTGCCAAAGACGGCATTACAAGTGCTTTTTTTGTATTATGGAGACTCCTCATAATTTCCATAATACAGCATTTTCAACTCAATAAACCTCCATATGTTTGCGAGAAACATGAAAAGTCCCCTGTTCCGGTCATCCCTCACAACCGGCAGCAGGGGGCTTTTCATGGTCAGCTACTAAGTAGATCTCTTTCAATTAATTCTTCCATATGTTTTTTATAACTGAATAGATAAGCCATATAAGAAGTATCGGTCCTGCAAGATTAATAAGAAGTGTAAATATACCTCCAATAAGTACAAAAAGTGCAAAAAGGACCGCTATTATTGCCACTGTAATGATTACTTTCCAATACCACTTGTTTAAATCTATGTAATGAAAATAAGGTGGAAGGTTGCTTTCATCACGATTACCATAGCCCTGACCGTAAGAAGAATTCGAACCAGTGCCGCCGCTTCCACTGCCTGTATATGAACTATTCTTAAATGCATCTTTCGCATTCTCATTGCTGTCAATGATGGTTTTCGCAATCAGTCGCGGGCTTCCGATCTCATCTATCACTTCTTCTTCGCTACGGCCATTTGCTGTTTCTCCATTGATATACTGGTCATAGTAGTTAACATTACTCTGAATGATAGAAGCTGAAACCTCACCCTCAAGCGATTCTCTAAGTTCCCTTAAAAATTCTGTCTTTCTCATGTAGTCTCCTTAATTGTTAACTGCATAGCGGTCTGAACGTAACCTGCCAATTATCGCATACGTTCTTTTAGAACTCCGCTTCTGTATGCCTTCAAAAGCTCTTTCAAATCCTCTATACGCCTTGCAAGCTCTTTTCCCTCGTCAGTATCCGCCACAGTGATGCGTTTTTGCATCTTTTCGGCAATATAAACCTTTGGCGTTCGCTCGCGTTCCGGATCAAACGGTTTATGCTCGGCAAGTGCCAGATGATGTGAATTAAAAATAAGTGTATATCCGGCAATTCCCGTTCTCTCCTGATAGGCTTTCGACAGTCCTCCGTCTATAATAAACAGCTTTCCGCCTGCCTTAATAGGTGTCTCACCATCTTTAATCTTCACAGGCATATGTCCGTTAATGATATGTGAGCCCTTCGTTGAGAGTCCAAATTCCTTTAAGATCTTATCGCAGATCTCCTCATCTTCACTTAGCTGATAATAAGGATTCATCTTCTCGTTCATAACTTCCGGATCTTTGATGAAATAGTGCTCAAAACTGCGGTTTTTATCTTTGCCGAACACCGGCGATTTTGCACCATTCCAAAGATACCACATAAAATCACGGCATGCCTCTTTTTCAGGTGCCTCCTCAGGCAGAAAATAGGCATTTTTGACCTGAGTATCAATAAAATCCATAAGTTCTCTGCCTGTATACATCTTTCCGCCTACCATCAGACCGTCAAATTCGCCATCTTCCGTCATGGGAATGCATCCATGATATAAGAGGTTAGAATTGCAGCATTTATACATACTTCCATGGGAATATAGGAAACGCACATGCTCATGCAGCCTCGGATTATGACGAAATGAAAGCTCAAGCGTGCGAATCAGTTCCTCCTCTTCCTCTGTAAGTTTAAGCGGATCTTTCGGATCTACTGTCGGGAAGTTCATATCACGCATCTTGTATTCTTTTCCGTCAATCATAACCATACCGCTGTCATAATTGATTTCTGACAGAAGCATTCTCTCTTCCATGCCATACTCCGGATGACGTACTATAATCTGTCCCTCAAGCTTGTACTGCAGTATAGCGATAGCTTTGTGCATCTTTGCTGTAAGCTTCGGATCCACAGCATCATAAATATTCTTATCCAGGATCTGCGGCATAAAAAATGTACATGGGTCATCGTGATATATGCGTTCCGCAAACATGGAAAGCGGTCGCAGATTTATTCCATAGCCATCTTCAAGCACGTCAAATCCATTGTATCCGAGTGCCATACGAAGCACGTTACATATACATGCACGATTTCCCGTAGCCGCTCCCATCCAGGAAATATCGTGATTTCCCCACTGGATATCGACATCGTGGAAATTCATAAGTTCCTGCAAAATAATATCCGGCCTTGGACCACGATCAAATATATCTCCCAGTATATGAAGATTATCAATCGTCAGATTTCTGATAAGACTGCAAATCGCTATGATAAAGCCATCAGCCACCTGAACATCGATAAGTGTATTGATAAGTTCGCTATAATATACCTGTTTATTTTCGTCAGTATTGTCCACATATAAAAGTTCATCTATAACACCGCAGAATTCCTTCGGCATCTTTTTCCTTACCTTTGATCGAGTATATTTGGATGAAACTTCACGGCAGATCTGCACCAGACGGTATACGGCCGTCTTCTGCCAATCCTCAGTATATTCACCTGCCTGTCTGACCTGATTTAAAATCTTCTCCGGATAGTAAATCAGATTGGCAAGTTTTACTTCATCTTCCTCCGATATAATATGTCCAAATGTCTCACGAATCTTCTCGCGGATGATTCCCGATGAACTGCGAAGAAGGTGGATAAAAGCCTCATGTTCTCCATGAAGATCGCTGAAAAAATATTCTGTTCCCTTAGGCAGTCCGCAGATTGCCTGCAAATTGATAATATCGCTGGCTGCCGCACGAATATTAGGATATTCACGTGAAAGCAGCTTCAAATATGCCAAATCCCTCATAATATCAGCCCCCATAATGCTGTCCATGCGTTTTCAATAGATTCATAGTAGCATATATTCAAATCAGGGTCAAAATAATTTTTCTTAAAAAAGAAGCTGTTTATGTTAATACATAAACAGCCTCTTTTTTGATAAATTTTATTATTTTATTTGATTACACGCACACGCATAACACCCTGAATTGCCTTTAGCTTCTCAATTGTAGCTTCATCTGCCTTTGTCTCCAGATCTACCAGAGTATATGCATATTTGTCACGGCTCTTGTTAGTCATGTTTGCAATATTCATATTTGTAGATGCAAGAATAGAAGAAATCTGTCCGATCATGTTCGGTACATTCTCGTGAAGAACTGCAATACGTCCTACAGTTGTGCATACTCCCATATCGCAGTTTGGGAAGTTTACAGAGTTCTTGATATTACCATTGTCAAGGTAATCCATGAGTTCTTTCACTGCCATAACTGCACAGTTATCTTCAGATTCCTCTGTAGATGCACCAAGATGCGGTGTAGCAATAACGTTTGGCATCTGCATAACCTTTGCATTCGGGAAATCTGTGATGTATCGTTTCACATGTCCTGATGCAAGAGCCTCTGCCATGTCATCGTCATTTACAAGAAGATCACGTGCAAAGTTTAAGATCACTACTCCATCTTTCATGCGTCCTAAGCTTTCCTTATTGATCATCTGACGCGTGCTGTCAAGCAGCGGTACATGAACCGTAATATAGTCGCACTCCTGATAGATAGTATCAACTGATGTGATGTGTTTAACATCTCTTGAAAGCATCCATGCTGCCTTTACTGAGATAAAAGGATCATATCCATAAACTTCCATTCCCAGTGCTGCTGCCGCATTGGCTACCTCAGCACCTATGGCTCCAAGTCCGATGACACCAAGCTTTTTACCACGAATCTCATGGCCGGCAAATTTCTTTTTAGCCTTTTCCATATCCTTGGAAATGTTTTCATTGTCCTTCTGTTCCTGACACCAGTCGATACCTCCTACGATATCTCTGGCTCCGAGAAGCATTCCGGCCAAAACCAGCTCCTTAACGCCATTTGCATTGGCACCAGGTGTATTAAATACTACAATACCGGCCTCAGCACATTTATCAAGAGGAATATTATTTACACCAGCTCCGGCACGTGCAACCGCACGCAGTCCCTTCGGAAGCTCTAAATCATGCATGGCAGCACTACGTACCAGGATTCCCTCAGCATCTGCCAGATTGTCAGTCATCTCATAATTCTCAGTAAGTAAATCTGTTCCCAATTTGGAAATCGGGTTCAGGCAATGTATCTTTCTCATAATTAATTTTGTCTCTCTTTTCTAGTTTGTATGTTTTTTCTCGAATTCACCCATAAATGCAACTAATTTTTCAACGCCTTCGATCGGCATTGCATTGTAGATGCTGGCACGCATGCCACCTACCGTACGATGTCCTTTTAAGTTTACAAATCCGGCCTCTTTAGCTTCTTTTACGAAAAGTGCATCCAGATCTGCATCGCCTGTAACGAACGGAACATTCATAAGAGAACGATCTTTCTTCTCTACAGTAGCCTTAAAGAGTTTGCTCTCATCAAGGAAATCATAAAGAATCTTAGCCTTCTTCTCATTGCGTTCCTTCATGGCACTTAAGCCGCCCATCTTCTTAAGCCACTTAAATACCTTTCCGCACATATAGATGTTGTATGTAGGCGGTGTATTGTAAAGTGAATCGTTGTCTGCATAAGTCTTGTAGCGCAGCATAGTTGGTGTTCCCGGAAGAACGTCCTCTGTGATCAGGTCTTCACGAATGATAACAATCGCCATACCTGCCGGACCAACATTTTTCTGAACACCACCCCAAAGAATACCAAACTTACTTACGTCGATCGGCTCTGACAGGAAACAGGAGGAGATATCTGCAACCAGTGTCTTGCCCTTGGTATTTGGAAGCTCATGATATACGGTTCCGTAAATAGTATTGTTCAGGCAAATGTACACATAATCTGCATCTTCATCCACCGGAAGATCTGAACAATCCGGGATATAGGAAAATGTTTTGTCAGCACTTGATGCAATCGCATTGGCTGTACCGAAAAGCTTAGCTTCCTGATATGCCTTCTTAGCCCACTGTCCGGTGATGATATAGTCACCTACCTTGTTTTTGAACAGGTTCATCGGCACCATGGCAAACTGCATATTGCCACCACCCTGTACAAATAATACCTTATAATTGTCCGGAATCTGCATAAGTTCACGCAGATCTTTCTCAGCCTCATCAATGATAGCCTGGAAATCCTTTGAGCGGTGGCTCATCTCCATAACAGACATACCACTACCCTGATAATCCATCATCTCTGCGGCTGCTTCTTTCAGCACCTCCTCCGGAAGTACAGCCGGACCGGCTGAAAAGTTATAGACTCTGCTCATAATAATTCTCCTCCTCTTTCACAACAACAAAATTGCGATAATAGATACAATCTTACATCTATTCGATACGTAAGTCAATCTCATCAAACGCTTCTTCTATAGGTTTTCCTGCCGGAACCATCGGGAATACTTTATCATCACTGCCAATCTGGCACTCGATCACAACAGGAATATTTAAGCTGATCGCCTCGCGAAGAACCGGCTCCACATCTTCTTTTTTGGTAATACGGTAAGCCTTCGCACCCATTCCCTCTGCAACCTTGACAAAATCCACCTGATCATAAAGTTCTGTCTGTGAATACCGTTTGCCGTAGAACAATGTCTGCCACTGGCGTACCATACCAAGAACATGGTTGTTGAACACGATCTCGATAACCGGGATATTGTAACGGGTTGCAGTTGCGATCTCATTCATATTCATACGGAAACATCCGTCCCCAGCAATGTTGATAACGGTCTTATCTTTGCATCCCATCTTTGCACCGATAGCTGCTCCAAGGCCGTAACCCATGGTTCCAAGACCACCTGATGTCAGAAGCTGTCTCGGACGTTTATATTTATAATACTGCGCTGCCCACATCTGGTGCTGACCAACATCAGTACTTATAATGGCATCTCCACCTGTCACTTTGTAGATCTCTTCCATGATATACGGACCTGTAAGAACGTCTTTGTTGTATCTGAGCGGATACATATCTTTAAGGCGTTCAATATGACTGAGCCACTCATCATGATTCATAGGATCAAGACGTGCATTTAGCTTGCGAAGAATCAGCTTGATGTCACCTATGATGCTTGCATCTGTCTGAATATTTTTATTAATCTCAGCTGGATCAATGTCCATGTGCAATATTTTTGCATTTGATGCAAAATGGTTCGGATCACCAACTACACGATCACTAAAACGTGCACCTGCAACAATCAGAAGGTCACATTCTGCGACTCCAAGGTTGGATGTCTTAGTTCCGTGCATACCAATCATACCGGTATACAGTACATCCGTTCCGTCAAATGCACCTTTTCCCATAAGACTATCGCCAACCGGTGCCTGAATCTTATGTGCAAATGCACTAAGCTCATTGGCAGCGTCTGATAATACAGCTCCGCCTCCGACGAAAATGAAAGGCTTTTTAGATGCCTTGATCATCTCAACAGCTTTGTCAATATCTTCCTCTCGAATCTGTGAGCTCTCGCGTTCAACCTTAACAGGCTCCTTAAACTCATACTCACATGTTGCCGCTGTCACGTCCTTAGTGATATCCACAAGTACAGGACCCGGACGGCCACTCTTTGCAATCACAAATGCACGGCGAATGACATCTGCAAGTTTTGTGACATCTTTTACGATAAAATTGTATTTGGTGATCGGCATGGTAACACCTAATATGTCGATCTCCTGAAAACTGTCTTTTCCCAGAAGTCCGGTGGTTACGTTGCAAGTGATGGCTACCATCGGAATGGAATCCAGGTTAGCGGTAGCGATACCTGTTACTAGGTTTGTCGCTCCCGGACCTGAAGTAGCTAAACATACACCAACCTTTCCGGTTGCTCTCGCGTAGCCATCTGCCGCGTGGGACGCTCCCTGCTCATGAGAGGTCAAAATATGCGTAATTTCATCTTTGTGTTTGTAAAGTGCATCATAAATATTGAGGATCGCACCGCCCGGATAACCAAACACGGTGTCTACTCCCTGCTCTTTCAAGCATTCAATGACAATCTCTGCTCCTGTCAATGTCTTCATCTGTCTAACCTGCTTTCCTTCTTAACATACATTTAATTCTGTGTCTTAGGAACCTCTAAAACTGCACCACGGTTTCCGCTAGTTACCAAAGATGCGTAACGTGCCAGATATCCTGTTGTGACTTTCGGCTCTCTAGGCTGCCATTTCTTTCTTCTCTCTGCCAGTTCTTCATCAGATACAAGCACGTTCAGTGAGTTGTTGTTGATATCGATAGAGATGATATCTCCTTCTTCAACAAGTGCAATTGGGCCTCCCACTGCTGCCTCAGGTGAAACATGTCCTATGGATGCACCTCTTGATGCACCGGAGAAACGTCCATCAGTGATAAGTGCTACACTGGATCCAAGCCCCATACCTGCGATGGCAGATGTAGGATTAAGCATCTCTCTCATACCCGGGCCGCCCTTCGGTCCTTCATAACGTATAACAACAACGTCTCCTGCGACAATCTTTCCGCCCTTGATAGCTGCGATTGCATCTTCTTCGCAGTCAAATACACGTGCCGGTCCCTGATGTACCAGCATCTCAGGTGCTACAGCGGAACGTTTTACAACGCCTGTATCTGGTGCCAGATTTCCTTTAAGTATAGCAATACCGCCAGTCTGGCTGTATGGATTGTCAATAGGTCTGATAACTTCAGGATTCTTATTGACACAATTTTTGATATTCTCTCCAACTGTTTTTCCTGTTGCAGTGATACAGTCAAGATTCAGAAGATCCTTCTTAGAAAGCTCGTTCATAACTGCATAAACGCCACCAGCCTCATTCAGGTCTTCCATGTATGTCGGACCTGCCGGTGCCAGATGGCACAGGTTCGGGGTACGTTTGCTAAGCTCGTTAACAAGCTCCATATTGAGATCAATGCCTGCCTCATGTGCGATTGCCGGAAGATGCAACATACTGTTGGTAGAACATCCGAGTGCCATATCTACTGTAAGTGCATTTAAAAATGCCTTCTCCGTCATGATATCTCTAGGACGGATGTTTTTCTCATACATCTCCATGACTTTCATGCCGGCATGCTTAGCCAGTTTGATTCTTTCGGAGTAAACTGCCGGAATTGTACCATTGCCCTGAAGTCCCATTCCAAGAACCTCAGTCAGACAGTTCATACTGTTTGCTGTATACATACCTGAACATGATCCGCAAGTCGGGCAGACCTTACATTCAAACTCTTTTACATCTTCCTCTGTCATAGTGCCTGCTGCATATGAACCAACTGCCTCAAACATGCTTGAAAGACTTCTCTTCTGTCCTTTTACATGACCTGCCAGCATCGGGCCACCGCTTACAAATACTGTCGGAACATTAACACGAGCTGCTGCCATCAAAAGGCCAGGTACATTTTTATCGCAGTTCGGCACCATAACCAGTGCATCGAATTGATGTGCCAGTGCCATACATTCTGTGGAATCTGCGATCAGATCACGTGTAACCAGAGAATATTTCATTCCGATATGTCCCATAGCTATACCGTCACATACCGCAATTGCCGGAAATACTACCGGTGTACCACCGGCCATAGCCACTCCAAGCTTAACTGCATTTACAATCTTATCCAGATTCATATGACCCGGAACAATCTCATTATAAGAACTTACGATACCGACTAAAGGTTTGTTCATCTCCTCCTCTGTCATGCCGAGTGCATTGAACAAAGAACGATGAGGTGCCTGCTGCATCCCTTTTCTTACTGCATCACTTTTCATATTTTCTCGTCTCCTTCTATCTATTTCGACGACACACGCCCCTGATAACAGGGGCGAGCTTTACGTTATCTTTTAATATTATCGCATTTAATCTATTTTTGCAATAATTCTACTTAATTCTCTCACAGATAAGCTTGCCCATCTCTATGGTTCCTACCTGTTTGCAGCCTTCAGCCATAATATCAACAGTTCTGTAACCTTCTGTCAGCACCTGCTGTACTGCATCTTCTATAGCCTTGGCCTCATTATCCAGATCAAATGAGTATCTTAGCATCATAGCTGCTGAAAGTATAGTTGCGATCGGGTTTGCAATATCTTTTCCTGCAATATCAGGTGCGGAGCCATGGCTCGGCTCGTAGAGGCCAAATTTGCCCTCATTTAAACTTGCTGAGGAAAGCATACCAATCGATCCGGTGATCATGCTCGCCTCATCTGAAAGAATATCTCCGAACATATTCTCTGTCAGAATGACATCAAACTGCCCCGGGTTCATGACAAGCTGCATAGCACAGTTGTCCACAAGCATATGAGTCAATTTTACCTCCGGATAATCTTTAGCTACTTCTTCTACAACTTTTCTCCAGAGTCTTGATGAATCAAGTACATTTGCCTTATCAACACTGATAACGCTCTTTCTACGTTTCATGGCAATATCGAATGCCTTGATTGCGATGCGGCGGATTTCATTTTCATTATATGTCAATGTGTCAACCGCTGTTGTCACGCCATCTACCTCTTTAGTATAACGATCTCCGAAATACAGACCACCGGTCAGTTCACGCATGATAACCATATCAAAACCGCTGCCGATTATCTCTTTTTTAAGCGGACACGCATCTGCAAGTTCTTTATATAAATATGCCGGGCGAATATTAGCAAATAAACCAAGGCCTTTGCGGATTGCAAGAAGACCAGCCTCCGGGCGAAGATTCGGTGCCACATCATACCAGCGTGAGTTTCCTACATTGCCACCTACTGCACCAAGAAGAACAGAATCGCTGTTTTTCGCTGTATTAAGTGCCTCATCAGTCAGTGGAACACCATATTCGTCAATTGAGCAGCCACCCATCAGAATTTTTGTATAATTAAATGTATGACCGTAAACAGATCCCACCTTATCAAGCACTCCGCAGGCTTCTCTCACAATTTCCGGTCCGATTCCATCACCCGGAATCACAGTAATATTGCAATTCATAATAAATACCTCCTAGTTTCGTGAATAAAACGATTACTCTCTATCATATCCAATTACGAGTTATTTTTCAATCTTATACAAAAGAAAACCATATTTTCTCTGTATAGTAATTTGGAATTTATTCCATAACTCTAAGTTATCATGACAGCTATTACAAATGTAGAAAGAATTGTATCACTGTTTTTTTACATATCAAAAGAGGATCGCATATTTCTTTCGAAATGCGACCCTCTTTTTTCAAAATTATAACTCCGGTTTCTCAACCTGCACGATTGCATCCTTACGCATAGGAATGCGGCAGTTTTTGTTGCTTCCAAACTCTACAATAACTGTATCATCTGTCATGTCGATAATCACGCCGTAGAATCCGCTTGAAGTCAGAACACTGTCACCAACTGCTACAGTGGCCATCAGTTCAGCCTGTTTCTTCTTTTCTTTATTCTGTGGACGAATTGCCATAAAATAAAAGATAGCAATGATAAACACAAGATATACGATCATTCCGCTTGTACTGCTCAAATTCATAGGTATATTTCCTCCTTTAGTTCGATTCCGCTGCCATACCTGCGAGCTTTTTTTCTTTGTATTCGGCATAACAGTGATGTTCGATTGCATCACGAATCTCTTCCATCATTTTATTATAAAAATACAAATTATGCAATACACATAATCTCATACCAAGCATTTCCTTTGCTTTAAAAAGATGGCGGATATATGCACGTGAGTATGAACGGCATGCCGGGCATCCACAGCCTTCTTCAATCGGGCGCGGATCAAGCTCGTATTTGCTGTTTAAAAGGTTCAATTTGCCATGATTTGTGTATACATGGCTGTGACGTCCGTTTCTTGATGGATATACACAATCAAAGAAATCAACTCCACGGTCGACAGCCTCCAAAATATTGGCCGGTGTTCCCACACCCATGAGATAAGTCGGCTTATCCTCAGGAAGATGTGGAACAACCGCATCAAGAATTCTGTACATCTCCTCGTGGCTTTCACCTACTGCTAGACCTCCTACTGCATAACCGTCGAGATTCATCTTGCTGATCTCTTTAGCATGCTCGATACGGATATCTTCGTAGATTGCCCCCTGATTTATGCCAAATAAGAGCTGTTCTCTGTTGACTGTATCATCAAGTGAGTTGAGACGTGCCATCTCAGTCTTACATCTGGATAGCCATCTGGTTGTACGCTCAACTGATTTCTGTACATAGTCGCGATCCGCAAGACTCGGCGGGCATTCATCGAAAGCCATGGCAATCGTGGACCCAAGATTGGACTGAATCTGCATACTCTCTTCAGGACCCATGAAAATCTTGTGTCCATCGATATGGGAATTAAAATAAACCCCCTCTTCTTTAATCTTTCTCAGTCCTGCCAGGGAGAAAACCTGAAATCCGCCAGAATCCGTAAGAATCGGGCGATCCCAGTTCATAAACTTATGCAGACCGCCAAACTGTTTTATCAGTTTATCACCGGTTCTTACATGAAGGTGATATGTGTTGGAAAGCTCAACCTGAGTGCCGATCGTGTGCAGATCGTCTGTTGATACAGCTCCCTTGATCGCAGCCACGGTACCGACATTCATGAATACCGGTGTCTGTATCGTTCCATGGACTGTTTTCATTTCTGCACGTTTTGCACGGCCATCTTTATATAAAATCTTATATTCCATAATCTTCTCTAATTTTTTTCTTTTTTAGACTTTTTGCTGGTCGGTCTGACATTATTTTCCATACGTTTTCTGTTAAGTACATACCAGATAGATCCGGACAGGCATACGGATGAATAAGTACCGCACACAAGGCCTACCATCAGTGGAAGTGCAAACTCACGAATGGAGGATACACCCAGAATATAAAGAATCAGAACCATAACAAATGTCGTAAGTGTAGTGTTGACACTTCTTGTAAGCGTCTGGCTGATGCTGGTGTTGACAATCGTTTCAGCAGACTCTCTGTTTCCCAAAAGCTTTGTATTCTCACGAATTCGGTCAAAAATAACGATTGTCGCATTGATTGAGTAACCTACAATCGTAAGCATACAAGCAATGAATGTCGAACCAACTGACCAACGAAGCATAGCATAGCAGGTTAAAACAACCAATACGTCATGCATCAGTGCAAGTACCGCACCAGCTGCGAATGTGATATTGCTGAAACGGAACCAGATGTAGATCAGCATACAGATTGTAGCAATTGAGACCGCTATAAGTGCATCCCTCTTCATCTCCTCGCTTACTGCACCTGAAATACTGTCAGCTGTGATCTTTTCCTCATCAACACCAAACTGATCGGCCAATGCCTGATTCAACTGCTCACGTTCCTCCATATTAAGAGTACGAGTCTTGATGATAACCTCATTGCTTCCGGCTACTTTCTGTGTCTGAGTTCCGGCCTCTCCTGTGATCTCTTCTACTACCGGAACAACCTTGGATGAGATATCTTCAAGAGACATATCTTCGTTGAAGGTAACATTTGTCGATGTACCGCCTCTGAACTCCATGCTGTAGTTAAGCGGTACTCCAATAGATTTCTGGTTATAAACCAGGCTTCCAATTCCCAACAGAATAATTGCTACAGAAATAGTAAAGTAAACCTTGCGGAATTTGAGGAACGGACGTGTCTTTAAATCCTTGCGGCATCCATAGAATTTCGCATCTTCAAAACCGATCTCATAGAGGCAATTCAGTGCAAACTTAGTCACAAACAGTGCGGTAAACATAGAAAGTACGATACCGATTGCCAATGTAGCAGCAAAGCCCTTGACCGTACCTGAACCTCTCCAGAAAAGTACCGCTGCTGCGATAAGTGTGGTCACGTTTCCATCGATAATAGCGGAAAGTGCCTTGGAAAAGCCTGCCTTGATGGCATTCTTTACAGATGTTCCCTGGCCAATCTCCTCTTTGATACGTGTGAAAATAATAACATTCGCATCAACTGCCATACCGATTGACAGGATGATACCTGCCACACCCGGAAGTGTCAAAGTTACCTCAAATGCAACTAAAAGAATCAGAATCAGGCCAACATACAGGCACAGTGCTAAAGATGCTGCCAGACCCGGAAGCAGATATACTGCAATCATAAATACTATAACAATGGCAAAACCGATAAGACCTGCCTTAAGACTGGTAGAAATTGCCTCCTGTCCAAGCTTTGCACCAACTACGTTGGAACGCAGCTCTTCAAGTTCAAGTGACAGTGAACCGATGCGGATTGTCGATGCAAGGTTGTTGGCCTCCTCATAATCAGCCATACCGTCGATCTGGCACTGTCCACCAGTGATTGCCTCACGAACAGTCGGAGCGGAAATGATCTGATTGTCATAAATGATATAAATCGGCTTTCCGACATTGTTGGTTGTAGCATCAGCAAATGCCTGTTTTCCTTCATCTGTAAATGTCAGGGATACGAGGTATTCCTTTGAGCCGGTTGTACTGTCCTCTGTCATACCAGCCTTGGCACTTGCAACCTGTTTACCGTCAAGAATCTGATTTCCATCGGAATCCATGAAAATAAGTGATCCAGGTTTTCCGAGTTCTTCCAGAATAGCATTGGCATCTGATACACCCGGAATATCTACATTTATACGGTTATTTCCTTCCTGATAAACTTCAGCCTCGGTACTGTAATTTTGTACACGCTGCTGCAGTTTATAGATCGTATCCGCCATATCTTCTGAGGACGGATTCTCTTCCTTAGCCTGATAGGTGATGCTAACACCGCCGGCCAGATCAAGGCCAAGCTTAATCTGATTCATCGTCGAATATCCAAAATAACCGAATACCGCAATGGCAATCAGAAGAATCAGCATCCCAAAGAGGCTCTTTCCTTTTTTGTTCTTCATTCCTCTTTCTCCTTGTTCTCTACTCGTCAGAGCCGTCCGCAAGAGCGGCTTTTATCATGATCGCGCACTCGATACGTTTTTTCTGCATCGTACACCCGATATCATACGCATCTGTGATGGATCCGTGGAAATTATATGAGTTTGCCGCACAGCCACCGCTACAGTAGAATCTTGCAAAGCAATCGCGACATTTATCTTTCGCATATACATTGCAAAGCTTAAACTCATCTCGAACTTCGGTATTTGTAACGCCTGTGTCAACATTTCCAAGCAGGAAATCTTCATTTCCAACGAACTGATGACATGGATAGAGGTCTCCCCACGGAGTAACTGCCAGATATTCTGTACCTGAGCCACATCCGGACAAGCGCTTAGCCACACATGGTCCCTGTGTCAGATCGAGCATGAAGTGGAAGAATGTAAAACCACGTCCTTCTTTATGACGCTTAACATATTCTGCTGCAAGTTTGTCATATTCATCAAGAATCTGTGGAAGATCCTCTTCTTTGATAGCATATGGCTCGTCATCCGGTGCTACAACCGGCTCAACTGACATTTTCTTAAATCCAAGATCCGCAAAATGCAAAACATCCTGGCTAAAATCAAGGTTATTGTGTGTGAAAGTACCGCGAACAAAATAATCCCTAACGCCTCGTTTCTCGGCAAATTTCTGGAATTTCGGTACAATCAGGTCGTAGCTTCCTGTTCCATTTCTGAACGGACGCATCTTGTCATTGACAGATTTTCGTCCATCAAGACTCAACACAACATTGGCCATCTCACGATTGCAAAACTCCATAATCTCATCATTTAACAAAACACCGTTGGTTGTCAGTGTAAAACGGAATTTCTTGTTATGTTCTTTCTCCTTGGAACGTCCATATTCTACCAGCTGTTTTACCACATTCCAGTTCATAAGCGGTTCGCCGCCAAAGAAATCGACTTCCAGATTTATACGGTTTCCGGAATTGGCAATAAGAAAATCCAGGGCTTTCTTACCAACCTCATATGTCATCAGTGCCCTGCGTCCATGGTATTCGCCCTCTTCTGCAAAGCAGTACTGACAGGCAAGGTTACAGTCGTGTGCTATATGAAGACAGAGTGCCTTTACCACTGTCTGACGCTTCTTAAAGTCCATAACAAAATTTTTATAGATATCAGCAGTAAAAAGTTGTTCCTGATCGATGAGTTCCTGAATGTCTTCAAATGCCTCACCTATCTCTTCTTCGCTGTATTTGTCCTTAAGAGCAGATACAGTCTCATCCTTAACAGATTTTTCAATCTCAAAAGGTTTCTCACTGTCCTGAATTCTCTCTGATAAAAAGGAAATCACATCATACAGAAGAGGATCTACTGAGTGTACAGATCCGCTGTTTACGTCCAGCACGATGTAATATCCATTATTTATATATTGGTGAATCACTGTTTTTCTCCTTCTACAAGACATAGGTAGGCAGACAAACCGGAACTTATGAAGTCTTTTAGGACTATGCTCCGTCTTGTCTGCCCCCGTGTCAAATCTGCGTTTGCCTGTGCAAAGTCACAGCTTACGCCTAATTTGTCTTAGTACTGCAAATTAGCGATTCTGATTCTCGCAGCTCTGGTTACCTACAGTACAGGATGTCTTACATGCAGACTGGCAGGATGTCTGGCACTCGCCGCAGCCACCTTTCTTCATGCTGTTCTTCAGTGTGCCTTCGCTAAGGGTTTTTACGTGTTTCATCTCTATGTCCTCCTTATTTATTTTAGTATATAAAATCTTACAGATTATACCATATGTTGTAAGCTTGTGCAAGCTTTTACGGATAGTTAAAAATGTTCCAAATTACGTATTAATAGAATGTACGTTTTTTTCTTGTGATTTCTACAAATTCTGTATTATTCTTCGTCTTGGCAAACAGATCCAGAATCTTTTCAACTGAATCTTCTGGTTTTTGCGAATTGGTCGCCTTATGCACGATATCAACTGCCTCTGCCTCATCAGCTGAAAGAAGCAAATCATCTCTTCTGGTACCGGAACGAAGGATATCAATCGCCGGGAATATACGTTTTTCAGAGAGCTTGCGGTCAAGTACAAGTTCCATATTACCGGTTCCTTTGAATTCCTCATAAATAACATCATCCATGCGGCTTCCTGTCTCTATGAGTGCTGTCGCAAGTATAGTAAGGCTGCCTCCTTCACGAATATTTCTGGCTGCACCAAAAAATCTCTTCGGCATATGAAGTGCCGCCGGATCAAGACCACCAGAAAGTGTACGGCCGCTTGGCGGAACTACAAGGTTGTATGCTCTTGCAAGACGGGTAATACTGTCTAAGAGGATCATAACATCCCTTCCATGTTCTACAAGGCGTTTGGCGCGCTCGATAACCATCTCCGATACACGTTTGTGACGTTCCGGAAGTTCATCAAATGTAGAATAAATAACTTCCACATTGTCTCCCGTAACTGTCTCACGGATATCAGTCACCTCTTCAGGACGTTCATCAATCAGAAGTATAATCATATGCATTTCCGGATGATTTTTTGTGATTGTTGTCGCAACCTGCTTTAACAAGGTTGTTTTACCGGCTTTTGGTGGTGAAACAATCATTCCTCTCTGACCTTTTCCAATCGGAGATAAAAGATCCATCACACGCATCGCTGTAGAAGCTTTTACTCCCTGATACTCCAGATGCAGACGTTTATTCGGGAAAATCGGTGTAAGATTTTCAAAATTCGATCGTTTTTCAACTACACTGGTCGGATAGCCATTGATTGAATTGATATATAATAATGCAGCAAATTTCTCAGTGGCCGACTTTACACGTCTTTTTCCTCTCACAATATCGCCTGTTTTTAAGTTAAAACGGCGGATCTGTGACGGTGCCACATAGACATCATTTTCCCCCGGCAGATAATTTTCACAACGGATAAATCCAAATCCATCAGGCATAACTTCAAGAATACCATTTGCCTCAACACCGCTGTCAAGCTCCTGAAATTCATTTTTAAGGTCTTCCACACGTGCACGCTCTGCTTCATTTCGTGCTATCTCATTTCGCACCGCATCATTTCGTGCTGTATCATTTCGTGTTGTATCATTTCGTGCTGCTTCATTTCGTGCTACATCATTTCGTGCTACATCAGACTGCTGCATCTGTGCTTTCTGACTGTAATTGTCCTGATTACGGTTATTACTTCCATTATTTTCTCTACGTGTACCAGCTGTGTTTCGGTGTTCCTTTGACTGTGCTACTTCACATAATTTATCTATTAGCTCCGCCTTTTTTAAGGTGCTGATACCTTTTATCCCCTGTTCTTTTGCCATCTCTTTAAGCTGTGACAGAGGAAGCGTATTTAATTTTTCCCTCATATATTCTCTCCTTATGCTGTTAAATTTTGTGATAATGTCTGGGATTAAAAAATCAGAATATTCCTACGAAACAAGAAACGTGCAAATAGAGCCGACCTTAAGTCTTGAATAGCTAATATACACGTATAGTCAAACAGGCGAACGCCTGTCTGACAAACTTTAGATTTAAGAATTATTATAAACAAATATTTTTCAAATTTCAAGCATCATTCGATTTCAAAAAACGAAGCCATTCACTGATCTTCTTTTCATATCCATTATCTGACGGCCGGTAAAATCTGCTACCCACAAGACCGTCAGGGAGATATTGCTGTTCGACATAGTGATTCGGATAATTGTGTGCATATTTATAGCCGTCACCATGCCCCAGTTTTTCTGCCCCACTGTAATGCCTGTCGCGAAGATGTGCCGGAACGCTGAAATTGCCCTTCATCTTAACCGCTTCCTGTGCCTCATCTATAGCAACGCAAGCCGCATTGCTTTTTGGTGCACTTGCAACATAGGTGGCTGCCTGTGAAAGTATAATCCTCGCTTCAGGCAAACCGATTCTCTCGGCTGCAAGGGCAGCACTGACCGCAACCTGAAGTGCCTGAGGATCCGCGTTTCCGACATCTTCTGATGCACATATCATGATTCGTCTTGCAATAAATTTGACATCCTCGCCTGCATCAATCATCTTAGCCAGATAATATACCGCAGCATCAGGATCTGTTCCTCTCATACTCTTGATGAACGCTGAGATCGTATCATAATGATTGTCTCCGGTCTTATCATACTTGACCGCACGTCTCTGGATACATTCCTGTGCCACATCTAGAGTGATATGAATAATTCCATCATCGCTTCTGTTGGTCGTAAGTATGCCAAGCTCAATGGCATTGAGTGCAGCTCTGGCATCACCGCCCGCCATATCAGAAAGGAAATCCAGTGCCTCGTCTGTAGCTGTAGCACGATAGCTTCCCATACCTTTATCTTTATCACTGATTGCCCGTTCCAAAAGTTCCTTGATATCCGAATTTTCCAATGGTTTTAATTCAAAAATACGCGATCTCGAAATAAGTGCACCATTGACCTCAAAATATGGATTTTCAGTTGTCGCACCTATCAGAATAATCGTGCCATCCTCAACAAATGGCAGAAGATAGTCCTGCTGCCCTTTATTGAAACGGTGAATCTCATCGATGAAAAGTATGGTGCGTTTTCCGTACATTCCCAAGGAATCCTTGGCATTCTGCACCACCTGTTCCATATCTTTTTTTCCGGCCACAGTCGCATTGAGCTGCTCAAATCCAGCACTCGTTGTATTGGCAATAACCCTGGCAAGTGTAGTTTTACCGGTACCCGGAGGCCCATAAAAAATCAAAGAGCCAAGTTTATCAGCCTTGATCGCCCTATATAAGAGCTTATCCTTACCTATGATATGCTTCTGTCCTACCACTTCATCCAGTGTAGACGGGCGAAGTCTGGAGGCAAGAGGGGCTTCCCGCTCGATAGTGTTATTTCGCATATAATCAAATAAATCCATATTATTTCCTCAATTTATAACTTCCTGGCAGTATCACGGCAACGGCCTCAAATAGCACCATCATCCAACGAGAGCAGAAATACCAAAATAAGATAATACTACTATACCAAGCACTATCCTGTAATATCCGAAAAATTTGAAATCATGCTTCCGCACATACCCCATCAAAAACTTGATCGAGTATACGGATACTGCAAATGCGACTAACATACCCAGAATCAGATATATAAACTCTGCAAAGGAAAATCCGCCACCCTGTATAAAAAACTTAAGTATTTTCAACAGGCTTGCACCAAACATGACCGGAATTCCCAAGAAAAATGAAAACTCAGCTGCTGCCGGACGTGAACAGCCTATAAGCATGGCTCCGAGGATGGTTGCACCTGATCGTGACGTTCCCGGGATCATCGCCAGCACCTGAAAACAGCCGATCAAAGCTGCTGTCTGAAAAGAAATCTGAGTTACTCGTTCAATTGAAAAACTTCTCTCTGCGTTTCGATTTTCCAGTACTATAAACAGTACACCATATAAAATAAGCATCGCAGCTACCACGTAACCATTCATAAGCTTATCCATGAAATGGTCAAGCGGAAGGCCAATCACTGCCGCCGGTATGCAGGCAACAACTATTTTCATCCATAGTCTTATCGTAGCACGTTTCTGTCCTGCCGATTTTCTTGGTGAAAACGGATTCAGCTTATTGAAATAGAGAAGCATAACTGCCAGTATGGCTCCTAACTGTATAACAACCATAAAAACTTCACGGTATGCCTCACTGACATCCAGATGAATAATCTCATCTACTAAAATCATATGACCGGTACTACTTATCGGAAGCCATTCCGTAAAACCTTCCACGATTCCCAGTACGATTACTTTTAAAATTTCGACAAAACTCATGTTTTCTCCTTCTCATCCGTGCAGAATAACCTACACGTTCTCTATCTGCCAGTCTATAGGAGCAACACCATGATTTACCAAGAAATCATTGGTCTTGCTGAATGGACGGCTGCCAAAAAATCCGCGATACGCAGACAACGGACTCGGATGTGGTGCCTCCAATATCAAATGTTTAGGATTATTAAGCATACTTTTCTTTGCCTGTGCCGGCCGTCCCCATAGGATAAACACTATAGGGCGATCCTGTTCATTTAAAATTCTTATGGCTGCATCAGTGAACCTCTCCCAGCCAATTCCCTTATGTGAATTAGCCTGATGTGCTCGTACAGTAAGTACTGTATTCAAAAGCATGACCCCCTGCTTGGCCCATTTTGTAAGGTAGCCATTATTGGGGATGTAACAGCCAAGATCATCATGTAATTCCTGATAAATATTAACCAAAGACGGTGGTATGTCAACGTCAGGCTTTACCGAAAAGCAAAGTCCGTGTGCCTGACCCGGTCCATGATACGGATCCTGACCCAAAATCACCACTTTTACCTCAGAAAGAGGAGTAAAATCGAATGCATTAAAAATATCATTTGCATCAGGATATACTACATGTGTTTCATATTCCCGTTTCACAGTATCATATAATTTTCTGTAATACGGATCTTTAAATTCTCCGCTTAGCGGAGTCAGCCAGTCGTTGCTGATTGCTCCCATCGCTATGTCCTCTCATAAGTATCATTGTTGTCTTTTTTTAAACAGATTTATTTTATCACAAGCGATGCAGTTTCTCAACCCAGAAGAAAAAGCTCTATACAGCAAAAAGATCCGATATGTGCCAAAGCACACACCGGATCTTCATTTGTAATGCAATCAGTTTTAAGGTATTATTAGAATTACTTAAGAGTAACTTTAGCACCCTCAGCCTCTAATTTAGTCTTGATGTCCTCAGCCTCTTCCTTAGAAGCGCCAGCCTTAACTACCTTCGGAGCACCGTCAACTACTTCCTTAGCCTCTTTCAGACCAAGACCTGTAGCTTCACGAACTACTTTGATAACTTTAACTTTGTTCGGGCCAACCTCTGTCAGCTCTACGTCGAACTCAGTCTTCTCTTCAGCTGCCTCAGCTGCACCTGCTGCTGCTACAACAACGCCTGCTGCTGCGGATACACCGAACTCTTCCTCGCAAGCTTTTACTAAATCGTTTAACTCTAATACGGATAATTCTTTAATAGCTTCAATGAACTCAGCTGTTGTTAACTTTGCCATTTTAATATTCCTCCTATTGAATAATTTTTAAATCAGCCTTATGCGGCTCTCAAATTTTCTATGCGGCTTTCACGCATCCTTTGTCCTGCCTTGCAGGTAAGGAGCTTATGCCTCCTGCTGCTCTGCGATCTGTTTGATAACACGAGCAAAGTTTGTGATCGGAGACTGCATGCTTCCAAGAAGTTTTCCAAGAAGAACTTCTCTGGACGGGATAGTTGCAATAACCTGAATACCCTTCTCATCATAGTAGGTACCCTCTACAACACCACCCTTAAGTTCAAGCTTATCAGCTTTCTTAGCGAACTCAGCTAAAATTCTTGCTGGAGCTGTAGCGTCCTCTTTAGATACAGCAAGAGCGGTCGGACCTTCCAGATTTGCCTCAAGAGCCTCAAACTCAGTACCTTTTGCAGCGAAGCGAATCATAGTGTTCTTATATACTTTATAAGTAACACCGGCTTCTCTTAACTGCTTACGGAGCTGCGTATCCTGCTCAACTGTCAGTCCACGGTAGTCAACTACTACTGCGCCCTTAGCACCGTTGAATAATTCTGCAATTTCAGCAACGATAGGCTGCTTTAATTCAACTTTTGCCATGAATGGTTTACCTCCTGTTTTATTTCTATAACCGCCTGGTAAACGTTCCTGTAAAAAAAATCCCCTGTCAATCGTCAGACAGAGGGATAGAAATATACGTCTATATCAGTTCCCTCGGCAGGCGTTTACATCCTTATGCCTTTCGGCACCTGCTGTCTTCGGCAGTTAAACACAAGGAGTACTATATCATACAAATCCCAGGATTGTCAATAGACTTGTTTATTTTTTATTTATTTTTTATTCTATTTTTTCTTAAAAAAGCGGTTGCTATTTCCATATCTTCTGGTGTCGTGACCTTGATATTTCGATACGCTCCTTCAGTCAGCCGCACCTTGTGTTCGGTCATAGTCTCGACCACCATCGCATCATCCGTTATGCCATTTTGATATTCTTCGTGACTCATCATCTTGTCATATGCTTTTCTAATCAGCCTATAATCAAATCCCTGCGGAGTCTGGATCGTCCAGACTTTTGCCCTATCAGGTGTTACAGAAGCAAAACCGCTTTCATCTGACAGCTTAACTGTGTCCTTTGACGGCATCCCTGCTACAGCTGCACCGCAACTACGCACATCTGCTACGATTCGTTCAATCATCGCATCATCAACAAATGGGCGTGCACCGTCATGAATCAGCACTATATCGTCCTCTTTATAGGCCAGGGCATTCTCAATTGCCTTTAAACCCTCATATACCGAATGATAACGCTCTTTTCCGCCCGAGACAACGGCTCGTACCTTTGAAAATCCATATTTTTCTACAATCTCTTTTTCACAATATGAGATTTCATCCGCTCCCGTCACCAAAATAATGTCATCCACCATACTTGACTCAAAGGCATGAAGTGCATACCAGA
This sequence comes from bacterium, assembly GCA_963657995.1. Taxonomy (GTDB): domain Bacteria; phylum Bacillota; class Clostridia; order Lachnospirales; family Lachnospiraceae; genus Otoolea. Next base: position 5,091 of record CAVKOQ010000001.1, on the reverse strand, counting down.
TGACAGGTTTTTCTTCCAAAAGGAGAAATTGTTTCTGAATCTTGCTTTTCATCCGTTTTCCCTGTCCGGCTGCCAGAACGATAGCAGCTATCCGAGATGTTTCGGATTTATTTTCAGCAAATTTATTCGATGTATATTCCATACTTTTCATCCTCAATGATGCCAATGCCCTGGTAATGGATATTTTCTCTCTCTTATAACAGCTTATCTCTCTCCCAGCTTAAGATTTGGCACAGCATTCAGATCCCAGCCTGCACGTGCCCCCTTCTTATATTCATAATAGGCTGCTGCACCAATCATTGCCGCATTGTCCGTACAAAAGATAGGTGACGGATGAAAGAATTCAATACCTGCATCCTTGCAGGCTTTCTCCATACCTTCGCGAAGAGCCGAATTGGATGCTACACCTCCGGCAATCGCAACTTTCTTATATCCATGTTTTTTAGCTGCCTCAATCGTCCGGGATACCAGCACCTCCACAACAGCATTTTGAAATGAAGCCGCAAGGTCAGGAACATTTATCTCTTCGCCCATCATCTTTGCATGATTAATGTAGTTTAACACCGCTGATTTTAGGCCACTGAAGCTAAAATCATACGGATTATCTCCAACCTTTGCACGAGGAAATTCAATCGCATGAGGATTTCCCTCTTTTGCTGCCTTATCCACCTTAGGTCCACCTGGGTATCCAAGTCCTACCGCTCTGGCCACCTTATCAAAGGCTTCACCTGCCGCATCGTCACGAGTGCGTCCCAGTATCTCAAATTCGCCATAATCCTTGACAATAACCAGATGTGTATGACCACCTGATACAATAAGACACATAAACGGTGGTTCAAGATCAGGATTTTCTATAAAATTGGCCGACACGTGACCTTCGATATGATGAACTCCAACAAGCGGTTTCTTCGCTGCATAAGCCAATGCCTTTGCCTCTGCCACACCAACCAAAAGTGCTCCTACAAGGCCAGGACCATAGGTAACCGCAATCGCAGTTATCTCTTCCAGTGTCATATGAGCTTCTGTAAGTGCTTCTTCTATAACCTGGTTAATCTTTTCTATATGCTTTCTTGATGCAATCTCCGGTACAACACCGCCAAACAGCGTATGAAGATCAATCTGGGATGATATAATGTTGGATAGAACAGTTCTGCCGTTTTTCACAACCGATGCTGCCGTCTCATCACACGAACTCTCTATCGCAAGAATATAGACATCATCTTCTTTTTTTTCTCTCTCACAGCCTGAAGTCTCTGTATTTGGTGCCATCACATCACCAGATTCTTCCTTTTTTTCTTTTATATTCTCTTTCATTTCGTCTGTCTGCATCGTGCTTACTCCTCATCAAATCCCAGTTCAACGCTCCAGCCATCCCTGGCTGCCTTAGCTCTCGGGAATATCTCACGAACCTTGTCCATATAATCATCCGGCCTTGTCAGAGATGGGCTATAATGTGTAAGCCACATTTCCTTTGGATCTGCCGCCTTGGCAAGATGTGCAGCCTCCTGAAATGTCATATGCTTGTATTCCTTGGCCTTGGCCTCTTTTCCATCCTCGCCGTACATTCCTTCACATATAAAGAGATCCGCATCCTTGGCATATTCAGAAATCACAGGCAGTGGCCTTGTATCAGTACAATATGCTACCTTGATTCCCTTTCTGTCTTCTCCAAGCACCATGTCAGGCGTCAGTACTCTGCCATCTTCTTCTATCGTTTCTCCCTTTTGCAGTCTGCTCCAGAACTTTTGAGGAATCTCGAACTCCTTAGCTCTTTCGACGTCAAAGCGTCCCTTTCTCGGAATAGAAACAGCATATCCATAACAGGTTACATTGTGATTAACACGGTATGCATCTATCACATATGGTCCGATGTGAAAATTATGCCTTGCTTCGGTCATTTCCTTAAATTCCAGCTGAAATGGAAGCTCAGGGGCAATCGTTCGCAGTGCATTTACTACACGCTCTAAGCCTTTTGGACCTATCATCGTGACAGGTTCAGTCCGCTCTGCATTTCCCATCGTAAGCAAAAGTCCAGGCAACCCACTGATGTGATCTGCATGATAATGTGTAAAACAAATCACATCTACCGGTTTAGGGCTCCATCCCTTCTCTTTAAGTGCAACCTGAGTTCCCTCACCGCAGTCTATCAGAAGATTACTACCCGAACAACGAACCATCAAAGCTGTCAGCCACCTGTATGGCAGTGGCATCATTCCTCCGGTTCCAAGCAAACATAAATCTAACATTAAATATCCTCTTTTCTAATACGTTACAGGACGTTGTAGCCCTTGGATGTCAGGCAAAAGCTTACCTCTCTGACATCATCCGTATGTAAAACCATAACCGGCTTTCCGGAATCACGGTTGAATGACAGATAGAGATAGTCCACGTTGATATTGCTCTCTTCGAGTGAAATAAGAAGTCTATTAAGTGCTCCTACCTCATCATCGAGTTCTACACCAAGCACCTCAGTAAGACGACAAAGATAGCCTGCGTCCACAAGTACTTTTTCAGCCTGTTCAGGATTTGATACAACCATACGAACGATACCATATTCAGCACTATCATTGGTTATCGAACCCCATATATTAATATTCTCCTTCTGCAGAATGGATGTGATATTCTGCAAACGACCTTTCTTATTTTCTGCGAAAATTGAAACCTGACTAAGCATATAAACCTCCTGTAATTGTTTTGATTTAGCACTGTAAAGTGTTACGCTTTTACTTGCTAAATAGTATATCCGTTTCTGTTATTCGTGTCAATACCCTCTTTTCATGTCATGACCGTTTGACACATTCTACCGAATAGTTTTCCTTCTCCAATAAATAACAGCATCTTCTACAGGATCACTGTAATAATTTTTCCGAACCGCTTCTTTTTTGAAACCATATGACTCGTATAATGCTATTGCCTTCATGTTGGAAGCACGAACTTCCAGAGTAATATCACAAATTTCATTTATTTTAGCTTCATCTAGTAGTTGTTCCATCAAAATCCGTCCATAACCCTGTCCGCGGTACTTACTGCTGAGTGCAATCCGCATCAGCTCACCCTCTCCGGCTATAATTCGAAAATTACAATAGCCGCATATAGTCGCATCTTCCGTTAGCACCCATGTTTTATCCAGACCACTATCTATAAGTGAATTCAAAATATTTTCAGACCATGCATCTGAAAAACATTCCAATTCAATGGCACGAACAGCCAGAATGTGTTCCTGCTGAAATTCTTCAATCTGCACTTTCTTTTTAAACTCACGGCTAATTGTCATTTTTTCTCCAATAACACTCTAAGAGCATTTCATAATCAAATTTTTTCTACGACCACGATACCGGCCGCCAGTTTATCAAGCTCTCCCTGCTTTTCTGCTACGTCGCGTTCACGTTCTGCCTGAGATTTTCTCAGATAATCAGGTCCATGCTCAGCGGCAGTCTCTGTCTTTCCTTCTTTAAAATATATTTCTCCCAAAGCCGCCACTGCCGACGCCCGCTGACGGTTTGCCTGTGCCGGTGCAAATGAATACGGCACCTTCATCTCTTCTTCTATAATTTTTCGGTTAACTTCCACACCGTCACCAAGGAAGATCACACGTTCACCACGATTATTTAAATTATCAATCAGTTCATGTATATCGATAATACACTGTTCCATGACAATTTCAAAATTTTCATCATAATGATACAATCCCGTATATACCTGCTGACGTCTTGCATCAAGCATCGGACAGATGAGTGCATTCGTACCATAAAGACAATACCCCATAGCATCCATAGTCGGCACATGAATAAGTGGCTTCTTAAGTGCCAGTCCCAACCCCTTGGCTGTCGCTGAGCCGATGCGAAGACCGGTAAAAGATCCCGGACCTCCCGATACTGCAATCGCATCGATACTCTCCAGTGGTATCTCCAGCATTTTCATAATCTCATCTATCATCGGAAGAAGTGTCTGTGAATGTGTTTTCTTCAAATTTACAGTATACTCAGCTGTAATAACATCATCCGTAACAACCGCAACCGATGCCACCAGCGATGCACTTTCAATTCCCAAAATTCTCATTTTCTTACCTCCTGCATCTGGCTACTGCTCATTCACGGAAATTTTCCGATAATCGAATCCTTTTTCAAGATCTTTTTCAATGGTAATGGTCGTCATATTTTCCGGCAAAATCTCCCTGATACGTTCTGACCACTCAATCAGGCAGACGCCTTCTCCGTAAAAGTAATCCTCATAACCGATTTCATCCATCTCGTCAACATCGCCGATTCGGTATACATCAAAATGATAAAGCGGAAGACGACCGTCATCATACTCCTGAACAATCGTGAATGTCGGACTGTTGACAGTGTCCTTAATTCCGAGTCCTTCAGCAAATCCTTTAGTAAATACAGTCTTTCCGACGCCAAGGTCTCCATTCAGACAGTATATCTGACCGGATGATGCCTGCATGCCAAGTTTCTTCCCATATTCATATGTCTCCTCAGGGCTGTTAGTCTCAATTATCATGCTCGAATTCCTCTTCTCTTTTCTTTAGGAAGATTTTTAGTAATCATAGAAAGAAAAATCTGTTCCTCAGAACCTCTGAAAACCCGTTTTGGCATCAGATATGCCTTGTCACGATCCAAATATAGTGTATAAATACCTGCTATATTTTTAACTTTTATGATCTGCTCCCAGCTTATCTCACCTTTATTATTGGCCTGTCTGGCACGGATTCCTTCATTACCGATATGAAATACTATCTCTGCTCCGTTTTTTGCATCGCTGGCTGTGTTTTGAGATTGTTTCCAAATCACAAAAATCTGCAGTCCCATAAGTGCTATAACACCAAGGATTACAAAATTTGTTACCTGTGTACCAAGCCTTTCTTCGCTGGCAGCAGCCGCAATGATAACCAGCACTGTCAATATTATAGCCGCAATTCCCCTTATACCCATCCAGAAATTATACATTGAATATATAAATATTTCTTTTGGTTGTATTTTTACGCGTAAATCCATTATATCTTCTCCATCTGTCCTGTTTACATCTACTCTATTTACATCTACTCTATTTACATCCACTCTTTTTACAAAATTGTTGCTATACTTA